>JAQBVH010000572.1 GCA_027623615.1 Planctomycetota bacterium
GGCGGGGCCGGCTCGTGGAGGGGATCGGCGGGCATGGGGGGATCAGCGGGGTGCAGTCGCCAGGTCGAGCAGGTGCGCTGCAGCTCGCTGGGCGGCCCCGGCGGGGCCCAATCGGCGGGCGGCGCGCTCCAGGCCGTGGGCGAGGCTGTGGCGCCAGCGGGCGTCGTTGTAGCACCGCGCGAGCAGCCGGCCAACGTGGGAGGGCTCTGGAGGGGCCTCGGCGGGGAAGGCGACCTCAGGCAGGAGCTCCTCCCGGGCCAACAGGTTCGGGCCCGCGAAGTAGGGAACCGTCACCAACCAGGAGGCAAAGCGGCTGCGCAGCTTGCCCGTCAGGGCGTAGAGCACCACCGTCGGCAGCTGATGGTGGAGCAGGTCGAGCAGGACCGTGCCCGAGGTGGCCAGCGCCGCCCGGGCCCGCGGCAGCTCGGCGTGCGGGTCGCCGACCACGAGCTTGGCGGCGGAGCCCTCGGCGCGGATCAGGTCTCGAATCAACTCGGCGTGCTGGTCGCTGCCCTGCAGCACCACGACCGGCGCGTCGCCGAGTCGGGCGGCCGCGACCGCGCGCAGCATGACCGGCAGGGCGTGCTCGACCTCCTTGCTGCGGCTGCCCGGCAGGAGGGCGATCGTGCGCCGACCAGCGTCGTCCGGGGGCGGCGGTGTGGGGAGCTCGGAGAGGACGTCCTGCTGCGGGTGGCCCACGTACGCGACCTCGACCCCGTGCCGCTCGAACCAATCGTTCTCGAAGGGCAAGATGCTCAGCGAGCGATCCATCACCCGTCGGTACGGCTTCACGCGCCACGGCGCCCAGGCCCAGTACTGGGGCGTGACATGGTGCAGGGTCGGAACGCCGAAGCGTCGCGCGATGCGCGCCATCGGAAGGTGCAGGGCCGGCGCGTCGACGAAGGTCGCGACATCCGGCCGTGCGTCGCGGAACCCCTCGCCGGCGGCGGTGAGCACGCCTCTCCAGAAGCCGAGCTGACCCGAGATCCCCTGGGCGCCCATGGACGCCTTGGCGGTCGGGTCGGCCAGGGTCCGCACGCCAGCAGCGGCGAGGTCTCGGCCGCCGAGCCCGACCCACACCGGCGCTGGGGCACCGGCCTTGCCCACCACGGCGTTGGTGGCCTCGACCAGGCGGCGCGCATGGACCTCGCTCGAACGTTCTCCGCAGGAGAGGAACAGGCGCAGGGGGCGATCGGTCGGGATCACGACCTCCGGGGTGTTCCAGGCGGGCGTCGGAGCGTCGAGGCAGTCCGCGCTCCTTGCGACGTGGACCTCCCGTTCCAGAAAGAACTCGAACAGTCGCAGGGGCGCGATGGCCAGCCCGCCGAAGGCGCGGCGCAGCTCGCGGGAGGCAGCGCGAGCCGGATCGGGCAGTCGCTTCGGCTTGGGGTCGGAGGCGGGCACGCGCGACGAAGGATAGGGCGGTCCAGGGGGCTCGCCCACTACAATGGCCCCGTGCTGCGCCTCGTTGGATTCTTCTTCGCGACGATCGTCCTCCTGTCGGTCTTCAGGACCGTGTTCGCGGGCGTGCCGGTGCTGGGTTGGATCTTCGGGACCTCCCTGCTCGGCTTCTGGGTCACGGCGATCCTGCTCAGCGTGGGCCTCTCCAGGCTGAGCGCCGAAGCGATCGACCGCCGCAAGCGCACCAACCTGGTGCGCAGCCTGGGGGCGGTCGAGACGCCCCACAACCTGGGCAAGCTCGGCTCGTTGTTCGTGAGTCAGGGGCGTCACGCGCGCGGGCTGCCCTATCTGGACAAGGCCGTGGTGGGGGAGCCCGAGGTGGCGGAGTGGCACTACCGGCGTGGCTTGGCGTTGCAGCATCTGCGCCGCGCCGACGAGGCCTTGGACGCCCTCGACCGGGCGCTGGTGATCGACGACGAGTACGGCTACGGCGCCGCGCGGATGGCCAAGGCGCGCTGCGAGCTGGCCCTCGGCCGTCACGGCGCGGCGCTCGACAGTCTGACGACCTTCGAGCGCTTCCACGGACCGAGTCCGGAGAGCGCCTATCGCCGCGGGAAGATGCTCAGGCAGCTGGGTCGCAGGGCCGAGGCGAGCGCGGCCTTCGACGAGGTCACGGAGCTCGCGCGGCAGTCGGCCAGGTACCAGCGCAAGTCCTCGACCGGGTGGGCCTGGCGCGCGCGCCTGGCGAAGCTCGGCTGACGATCACGCCATGTGCCAGGAACACTTTCTTCGCTTCGTGACCGAGGCCGACTGCGAGGTCGAGCAGCTGCCCTGGGGTCCGCACGAGTGGTTGGTGCGCCCGGGGATCGTCGACGCGGAGCTGTTGCAGCTCGTGCGCGTGACCATGCCGGCCGGCAAGGCCCACGCTTTCCACCGCCACCCGTGCATGGAGGAGGTCCTCTACGTGCTCGAGGGGCGCTGTGAGCAGTGGGTCGGTCGCGAGCGACGGTTCCTGGGTCCGGGTGAGGTCGCGCACATCCCGGTCGACGAGGTGCACGGCACCTACAACATCTTCGACGAGCGGCTCGTCTTCCTCGCGATCCTCTCGCCGGCCAAGTTCGACGGACCAGCGCTCGTCGACGTGTCGCGGGACGAGCCCTGGTGCAGCCTCAAGCCAGCGCTGGAGTGAAGCTCACACCAGCTTGAAGTGCTCCTTGCGCAGCCCGTAGCGCCGCATCTTCTCGTAGAGGCTGCGGGTGTTGAGACCCGAGAGCTTCGCAGCGTCCGCGATGCGACCGGACGCCCGCTGGAGCAGGGCGCGCAGGACGTCGACGCGGACATGGACGGCCTCATCGACGACCCCGACGACGAGGCCGGCGGCGGCACGATCCACATCGCGTTCGACGCCGACGTCACGTTCTTCAGCATGCGCGTGCTGGACGTGGACGGCGGCAAGTCCGACGTCTTCGAGTTCTACGACGAGGACGACGTCCTGATCGAGGCGATCGAGATCGCCGCGCTCGGCGAGAACTCGGTGCAGTCGGTCGAGTCCGACAACGGTCCGATCGTTGGCGTGCGCCGGATCGCCATGGTGCTTGGCGGCTCTGGCGCGATCGCGCGCCTGCGCTGGTGCCCCGGCGACCACGGGAACGACTGATCTCCGTCGGCCTGGGCCCCAAGGGACCAGACGCGACCTCCCGTGCGCAGGCGCGGGAGGTCGCTTGCGTTCAAGGCTGGAGCAGTCCGTGCTCGACCAGCCCCAGGCGCAGGGCGCCAGCGCCCTCGAACACGATCCCCGTCATGCCCTCGCTGCGCGCGGCCTCGACGTTGCCCGGGGTGTCGTCGACGAAGATGCAGCGCTCCGCGTCGACCTCGAGCCGCCGCAGCACTTCGCGGTAGATCTGGGGGTCGGGCTTGCGCAGGCCCAGGTCGCAGGAGACGAAGGTCCAGGGCACCCAGCGCGAGAGGCCGGTCGTCGCCTCGATCAGGTGGTACCAGTTCGGGTAGTTCGAGAGGGTGTGCATCGGCACCCCCGCCGCCTTGAGCTCGGTCAGGAGCGGCTCTACTCCATGGAGCAGCCTGTAGGCCGCGGCGGTGATGCTCCGGAACTCCTCCCCGTCGAAGGCGCGCCGGTCGGCG
>JAQBVH010000573.1 GCA_027623615.1 Planctomycetota bacterium
TGGGCGCGAGCCTGGCCCGCGGTGGCTGGGTCAACGAGGATCAGCTCGAGGAGGCGCTGGAGGAGCAGGTGCGTGCCCTCTTCCAACGCCTCTGGACCCGCCCGGACGCTCCCTTCCGCATCGAGGGCAGGCTGCCTGAGTCAACGGGAGAACGCGCGGCCTGGAACGTGACCCAGCTGTTGATGGAGGGCGGGCGGGCGGCGTAGGCGGACCGTTCACTCCTTCGGGATCTCGATCAGCGTGTAGTACGCCCGTGGGTGCAGCACCTTGCGGCCGTCCGCGGCCCGTACGCCGTCCGTGTGGAGCTGGTGCACGAAGCCGGGGCGGAGCTCGTCGGGGATGAGCGTCACCTTGCGGCCGTCGTCGGAGACCCGCACGGACTGGATCGTGTGGGTCTTCTGCTCGACCTCGGGGCTGCCGTAGCTCGCGTGCAGGAGGTACGTGTAGGTCTCGAGATGATAGGAGGCCGGGTCGCTGGCCGACTCGCGCTCCACCGGCTCCGTGAACGTCAGCGTGAAGCCCTTCGGGCGCGCCGACATGTCGTGGATCTCGAACGGGACCTCGCCAGTCCACACCAGGCGCTCGAAAGCGTAGGCCAGGTTGTTCGTCCCGATCGAGCCCCAGCCGCGTTCGGTGCCGCCCACGAAGAGCGAGCCATCCTCGGCGAAGGCCACGCGCAGCGCTCCGCAGCCCAGGCGGCGGCGGAACGGATAGGCCGCGCCCTGCCAGTGCCCGTTGATCTCCTCGAGGCTGACGCGCATCACGCTGGCCTCGTACTGATCCGTCACGAACAGCTGCCCGGCGAACGGCCCGAAGCCGCCCCCGGTCGTGTCCCAGGCCATGCCCGCCGGGGAGCGGCCCAGCTTGTCACGCGGGAACCAGACCGCCGGCATCAGGAAGTCCGGCACCGTCTCCTGCACCTTGCCCATCAGCACGCTGTTCGGGATCTCACCCGGGTGCTCGTAGGGCCAGATCGGTTCCTTGCAGGACTCGATCCCGTGCGGGTGCCCCTGGAAGCTGCCGGGCTTGAGGTGCGCGAGCTTGCTCGCCCCGCACCACTCGCCCTGGTTGTCGGTGTAGAAGGCGTCACCCCAGGGCGCCACCTCGACGCCCGCCGGCGAACGCAGGCCGCTCACCGTGGGGATCATCTCGCCGTCCTTGGTGATGCGCATGCCGAAGCCGCGCCACTTCTGGGTGCCGAAGGGCTCACCGCCGAACGGCTTGTTGGTCGTGATCCAGAAGGTCCCGTCCGGGCCGAGCCGCGGGCCGAAGTTGTACTCGTGGTAGTTGCCGCTGATGCGCCAGGAGTCGCAGACGGTCTCGAGCTCGTCGATGCGGTCGTCGCCGTCCACGTCGCGCATGCGCGAGAGTTCACCCCGCTGCGCGCAGTAGATCCAGCCGTCGTCGTGCACGAGCAGCCCGAGCGGCTCCTGCAGGCCCTCGAAGACCTTGCGGTAGACCGCGTTCTCGGGCGGATCGTCGTAGGCGTTCTCCAGGACGTAGACCTCGCCGCGGCGGGTGCAGATCAGCGGCCGGCCATCCGGCAGGAGCGCGAGGCCGCTGACCTCGAGCTCGATGTCCGGCGGGCTCATCGCCAGGAGCTTGTAGTAGTCGTCCTCGGTCGGCTCGTCGCTGGCACCGATCAGGAGGGCGAGGGAAAGGCTCGTGAGAATCACCAGGACACCTCCACGGTGAAGGACGCGCGGTAACCGGACGCGGTCGCCACGAGTTGGACAGGGATACGCAGGTCGACGCCGGTACCGACCACCGCGGTTGGAGTCGCCGCGCCGTCGAGCTTGAGCTCGACAGCCGGGCTCAGGGCGCCATAGCGCAGGGCGCCGCCTTCCAGCTTCTCCGGCGCGGACCACTGGTCGCCGCCCGAGGACCAGGCGAAGGGACGGAAGTAGAGGTTGGACACCGGACCGTCGCTCGAGACCGTGATGTGCCGCTTGAGGATGCTGCCGCCGAAGCGCAGCTCGGGCTCGAGGCGCTCCTCGATCGTCACGTGGCCGATGGCATAGCGCAGCACCGGCACCCGCTCTGGAGTCAGCTTCCGCCCGAGGGGCCTCGGCGCAGCCATGGGCCAATCAGCGCCGATGTCCGCGAGACGCGCGAAGGCCGGCCCCGGCGGCAGGTCGAGGACCTGGTCCGAGGGCGGCAGCTCGAGCTGGCCCGCGCGGCCGTCCCAGGTGCCCTTGGTGTTGAAGAACCGGCCGCGCCACAGCTTGGCGACGCGCGAGTTCTGCATGTCGTAGGCGTAGTGCACTCGCTCGGGGAAGCCGACCACGAGCGTGCGCGGGCTGACGTCCTGCATGAACACGCCCGCCATCAACGGCTCCTCGGCCGGCACCAGCTCGAAGGCCGTCGCCGAGGTCGCGATGCCTGCCGGAACGGCCATCCCTTCCCCCAGGGACAGGAACGCCCACACGGCCTCGATCTGCTGGTCGGGATCGCCCTCGAGCAGGGGCGAGGGGCTCTCACCGTCCGGCCAGAACGAGGGCATGCGCGTGTCCATGTTCAGGGCCTTGGGGTCGCGCATCAGCTCCCGGAACCAGGGATAGCGGATGCGATCGACCATGGTGGTCAGATCGACCGCCTGCACGCCGAGGCTGCGCTGGCCGCCGAAGGTGTGGCACTGGACGCAGCCCAGGTGTCCCTTGCCGACCAGCGTGTGACCGTCGGCCAGGATGTCCGGGGAGATGTCCCAGTCCTTGCGCTCCGGCGCGGGCGGATCGGCCCTGGGGAAGAGGTCGACCAGGTGACCGACGTTGTCCGCGCCGAACTGGGGCATGCGCGTGTGCATGTACGGACGCGAGGTGCCGCCGTGCAGCAGGACCTCCTGCAGCCACGCGCTGGTCAGCTTCGCGCCGACCTGGCTGAGGTGCGGGGGGATGCGCCCCTCGTCGCCGAGCTCCGCGCCCTCATCGGCGCCGAAGTAGCCCGCCACCTTGGGGTGGGTGCCGCCGAAGTCCTTGCGCTGGTGACACGCGTAGCAGTTCATGCGGTCCAGCGTGTAGGCGACCGCGGTCTCGTGATCGAGGGGTAGCCCGAGGGAGCCGACCTTCCCGAGCAGGCCGCGTACGGCCTCCTGGTCGCCCTCGCGATCGAAGCGAATGCGCGGGCGATCGCCGCTGAGGCACCCCGCGCCTCGCTGGCCGGCCAGCTTCGCAAGCGGCGTCGCGGCGACAGGGCTCTGGCCATCGATGGCAGGGTCTCCGGTCATGTGACAGGTCGCGCAGCCAAGGTCGAGGAACAGCTGCGCGCCGCGCTTGGCCTTGGCCTCGTGCCGCTCGAAGGGCTCGTCGCCGGCCCGGTAGACCAGGGCCGCGTGGCTGAGAAGGCTCGCGGGGATCGTACCGCGCGGGATGTCCGGCCCGGCCCACTCGACCTTCATGGACTCACCACCTGCGCGCTCGAAGAACGTGGCCTCGAGGGCATGCCGGCCGGCGTCGAGCTCGATCGTCCCGCCGACGGTCTTGTTGCCGTGGATGTCGCCGTTGTTCACGACGTGCTCGCCGTCGATGAACAGGTGGGAGCC
>JAQBVH010000574.1 GCA_027623615.1 Planctomycetota bacterium
GTCCGAGTCGATCATCCCGAACATCGCGATGCACGGCCTGCCCTTGATCCTGGGCCTGCTGCTCGTCGGCACGATGATGGCCATCATCGTCTCGACCGCGGACTCGTTCCTGCTCATCCCGGCGACGAACCTGACCCGCGACGTCTACCAGAAGGTCAAGCCCCAGGCCTCCGAGCGCGCGGTGCTCCTGGTCAGCCGGCTGTTCGTCCTGGCCCTTGGTGGTGTTGCGCTGTTGCTCGTCAGTCAGTTCAAGACGATTCTCGACGCGGCCTTCACCGCGTACAACATCTACGGCGCGTCGATCACACCAGCCTTGCTAGCGGTGTTCCTCTGGAAGCGGGCGACGGCGACCGGGGCGGTCGCCTCGATCATCGGCGGCGCGCTGGTCACGATCGTCTGGACCTGGGGCATCGCCCCCTCGGGTTTCCACCCGTTCTTCGTCGAGGCGACCTTCCCAGCCGCGATGACCTCGATCGGCGCCCTCGTGCTCGGCAGCCTGATCACCCCCGCGCCGCCCAGGTCCGTGTGGGGGCAGTTCTTCGGCGACGGTCCGCCCAAGCCGACCAAGGCGGACCAGACCCAGAGCTTCCATTCCCTGACGGGCCGCACCCTCGCGGGCGAAGAGATCTCGTTCGAGGGCGTCTGCCTCGTCGTGAACGTCGCCAGCGAGTGCGGCTTCACGCCCCAGTACGAGGGTCTCGAGAAGCTGCACACCGAGCTCGACGGGCTGACGGTGCTGGGCTTCCCCAGCAACGAGTTCGGCGGCCAGGAGCCCGGCGACGCCGCGGCGATCCAGCGCTTCTGCACCGCGAAGTTCGGGATCAGCTTCCCGCTGCTGGAGAAGTGCACGACCGCCCTCGGCACGGGCCAGTCCCCGGTCTACGACCTCTGCGGCCGGGCGACCGGTGAGCTGCCCACCTGGAACTTCGGCAAGTACCTCGTCGGCAAGGACGGCATGGTCAAGGGCTACTACGCCAGCGACGTGACTCCAGAGGAGCTCCGCGCGGACATCGAGGCGGAGCTGCGCGGCTGAGAATCCGCGGAGCGGGGTCGATGGCGCTGGGCCCCGTTCCACGTACCGGTGTCGATCCCCACCCCGACCACTCCCATGAGCGAACAGAACACGACCGGTCGCTTCGTCTGGCACGACCTGATGAGCACGGACCCCACGACCAGCAAGGCCTTCTACGCCGGCCTCTTCGGCTGGCGCGTCGAGACCCTCGCCATGCCGTTGGGCCCCTACGACATGCTCCACGTCGGCGAGCGGCCCATCGGCGGCATCGTGCCCCTCGGCCCCGACGACGCCCCGGGCGTGCCGAGCCACTGGATCAGCTACGTGGAGGTCGAGGATGCGGACGCCTGCGCCTCGCGCAGCACCGCGGCCGGCGGCAAGACCTGCGTGCCGATCATGGACCTGCCCGGCATGGGCCGCTTTGGCGTGCTGACCGACCCGGATGGCGCCGTGATCTCTCCCTGGCAGCATCACCCGGACGCGGAGCGCAAGCCGCTGCCCGAGGGGCTCGTGCCTGGCGTGTTCTGCTGGGACGAGCTGCACGCCACGGACACCGAGAAGGCCATGG
The DNA here is from genome assembly GCA_027623615.1 of Planctomycetota bacterium. Taxonomy (GTDB): domain Bacteria; phylum Planctomycetota; class UBA1135; order UBA1135; genus JALWOP01. Next base: position 1,581 of record JAQBVH010000574.1, read on the forward strand.
CCTACTACGGCGCGACCTTCGGGTGGACCTTCGAGACGATCGACATGGGCGAGCTCGGGACATACAACATGTCCAAGAGCGCGGACGGCACCTACATCGGCGGGATCATGCAGACCCCGAGCGGTCACCACGCGTGGCTGTCCTACGTCGCGGTGGAGGACGTGGACGCGACCAACGCCAAGGCTGTCGAGCTCGGCGGCAAGTCGATCGTGGCTCCGGGCACGATCCCGGGCAGGGGCCGCTTCAGCGTCTTGCTCGACCCGACCGGCTGCGTGTTCGCCCTGTTCGCGGGTCTGCCGAGCGACGGCTAACGCTGAGGGAGGTTGGGTGGAAGTACGGTGCCGCACCACTTCTTCCCACTCGCCCGGAAGGGCTTGAGCCAGGCCCCCCGCGGTCTGAGACCCCGAGCATGCGTGGAGTCAGCTTGCCGGAAGCTGGGAGATCTCGTCGCCGACCCGACGAGGGCATGCCAGGGTCCGCCGCGCAAGGCCCAGCGATCGCCCCTTGTCCATTGCGGTCAGGGTGTGGCTGCTTTGCGTGCCGCGTCGCGACTCGTTCTGCGACCAACCCGCGCCCGCGGAGGCGTCAGGGCGAGCCGTGTCCCGGGATGGCTAGGGGCGATCCCCCGGTTCCGAAGAACCCGTCTCTTCGGGGGGCACTGGGGCTTTCCCGTGGGAAGTTGCTTTCATGGTCCGTGCGTTCAGCGCGCGTGACGGGAGCCTCGATGGGGGGAGAGTCGCTGCGGGCATCGGGCCCGGCCCCTCACCCCCCGCGCACCCCTCCAGAACTTTCGACATGCAGCGCAAATTCCCCATCACCCTCGGGCTCGTGGCCGCCTCCCTCGGCTTCGTCGCCTGTAGCGGCGGCAGCTCCAGCGAGCCGGCCGCGATCCATGGTCTCGAAGGCCCCAGCCAGATGTCCGTGGTCACCGCGGACAACGACACCGGCGGCGGCGGCGGCTCCGGCAGCAGCGGCGACGGCGAGAACGCGCCGGGCGCCAGCAACTATCCCCCGAACTCCGACTACGTCCTCGACGACGCGGAGCTGCACGTCTACGACCCCTCGATGGAGTCCCTGGGCACGATCAACATGATCCTGTGCCTGACCTCGATGACCGCGTACTCGCAGATGGTCAACGGCGGCCTCTACACCGCCCTGATCGACGAGGCCCTGTGCGGCGGCGGCGAGGAGGCGGACACGACCCAGGGCCAGTCGTCCGGCGGTATCGGCGACCTCGCCCTCTACACGGTCCGCGCCAGCCGGTCGGCCGCGAACGCGGACCAGCTCGTGTCGATCTGGGTCCCGAACGCGGACCCGCCCCCGGGTGTCGGCGACACAATCTATGCCCAGATGGCGATCAGCCGCGGCGTGAGCTCGGCCAACCCCTTCGGCGAGTTCGACATGGTCTTCGCCGGCCCGACGAGCCACGGGGACATGGACACCGACCCCGGCATGCACGGCGGCCTGCGCACGATCCCCGCCCAGACGGGCGACATCGGCTTCCAGTTCTTCGAGGAGTTCGGTGACGTCGACGTCGCGCACACCCCCGGCCAGCAGTCTCACCGCGGTGCGATCACCGTCGAGATGAACGACGCTCAGACCGAGGGTGCCGCGCGTGTCTACCAGGCCCAGCGCTACGACTTCGGCGGCGGCGACTCCGGCAAGCTCGAAAGCGAGTGGGAGGTCGTCTTCGACGAGACCCACGTCAAGCGCCGCGAGATCGTCGGCGTGACCCCGGGCCCGACCGTGACCCTCAGCCGTGAGGACTTCAACGACCAGGTCTGGCGCTACAACCTGTACCACGCGACGGGCGGCGACATCGGCGAGCGGGTCGACCTCGAGTCGGGCTTCGGCTTCCGCACCCAGAGCGGCGAGTACGGTTGGATCGGCTACTGGGGACTCTGGGTCCCCGACGGTGTCGTCGTGCTCGATGGCGACACGGTCATCCGCGACGACA
>JAQBVH010000575.1 GCA_027623615.1 Planctomycetota bacterium
CCGGGCGCACACGCGCGGGGCGCGGCCAGGGCCGGTCCGCGGATCAGAAGGCGAAGCTCACCCAGAGCCAGACCTTCTGCGTGTCGCTGGAGTGGGTGTCCGCGGAGTAGTCCGCGAACTTTATCCCGCCGTCCACGCCCTCGCAGAGCTTGCGGGTGGCGATCAGGTCGAGCTCGTCACCGTAGTCCAGGCCGCCTGCGTCCGACTGGAACTCGTGCCACACGAGGGCCAGCTTGGTCTCGGCCAGGGTCGTGCTCAGGGACAGGTAGGTGTCCTCGAGGCCCGCGTCCGGCGTCCCGAGGAACTGGTCGGCCCAGCCGTTGAACTTGTGCCCGGTCGCCAGGGGGGTGGTGAACTTGTCGCCCGGGTTCCCCGAGCCCTCGAGGACCTCCTGGCCGACCTTGACGGTCCAGCCGCGCAGCTCGAGCCCGGCCTCGAGGTTCAGGTAGCCGGCGTCGACCTGGGTCGGGTTGTCGTGGGCGTCCGACTGGTCGGCGAAGGCCAGGCGGTAGAGCAGGTTCATCCCGTCGTCGAGCTCCTGGCTCCCGGCGAAGCTCGCGCCGACGGTGCGGGTCGAGCCGAAGTCGGCCTGGTCGTCGTAGTCCAGGTCGTAGAGGAAACCCTCGAGCCGGCCGACGCCGCCGAAGTCGTAGCCCGCGTGGAAGATGTTGGAGGCCATGGGGTGGTCTCCGCCGGGGCTGTCTTCCCCGAAGACGCGGTTCACGTTCGTGACGTGGGCGTAGTAGAGGTCGACGCCCCCGGCCTCGGTCTCGACCGACCAGGCGTCGAAGGTCTGCTCGTTCTGGCGCCAACCGACGTTCCCGACGAAGCGCGCGTCGGCGAGGATGATGCGCTGACGACCCGCGCGGATGGTGAAGTCCTCGAACCCGCTGTACTGCAGGAAGGCCTGGTTGACCTCGGTGCCATTCGGGTCGGCGATCACCGGCCGCGGCTCCATGTTGAGCGTGTCGTTGTAGTCGGCGTTGCCGATGGGGCTGACGTCCTCGGCCTCGAGCAGGGCCGAGAAGCCGTTCCAGGCCCCGGTCTCGTACCCGAGCAAGGTGCGCAGGGTGAACGCTGTGGCGTCCTTGGTGATGCCGTCCTGGTCGACGCTCTCGAGACGCAGGCGCAGCTTGACCCAGGAGGTCCCGGCCGCGAGCGCCTCGTGCAGGGTCGCGGGTTCGGGGTCGGAGTCCTGGGCGTGGGCGGTGGCTGCCACGACGAGGCCGAGCAGGGCAGCAGTGGAGAGGCGGGTGGTCATGGTCCTCGACCCCGACGGGGGCCGATCGGCTAGGGGTGCTGGGGGAAGGCGAGGGTTGGCCGTCCAGCAGAAGGGACCGAGGGTCGCGGGGACAGGGGCCCGCGGGCGTAGACGGGGGCCTCCACCGAGCCCATGGCGGACTCCGCCGGGCCCCCCGAGGTTCAGTCGAGAACGATCGGCAGCCGCTGACCGAGGTCGAGCATGTGCGGCTTGACCACGGTCGAGTAGGCCAGGGCCTCCACGCCGCGCGCGACCACGGCGCGCAGCGTCTCTCCGTAGACCGGGTCGATGTCGTCCGCCGGCGCGAAGCTCGTGACGTCGCCGCGGGAGATGAGGAAGAAGATCACCGCCCGGTCCCCGGCCTCGGCCTGGTTGGCCAGCTCCTCGAGGTGCTTGCGCCCGCGCTCGGTGACGGCGTCGGGGAACAGGGCCTGGTCGCCGCGGGCCAGGGTCGTGCTCTTGACCTCGACGTAGCAGCGGCCGGGCGCGCCCTCGAGCAGCACGTCGATGCGCGAGTTCTGGCCGTACTTGACCTCGCGCCGCAGGCCCTCGTACCCGGCCAGCTCGGGCACGTCCCCGCGCTCGATGGCCTCGGCCACGACCGCGTTGGGGAGGGAGGTGTCGACGTTGATCCAGGTGCCGTCGACCTCGACCGTCTGCCACGTGTAGCGCAGCTTGCGCTCGGGGTTCTGGCTGTCGCGCAGGACGGCGCGCGCGCCCTCGGGCTGGCAACCCAGGAGGCTCCCGGTGTTCGGGCAGTGCGCGATGATCACCTCGCCATCGTCGAGCTCGATGTCGGCGAGGAAGCGCTTGTAGCGCCGGAGCAGGCGGCCCTGGACGAGGGGGAGGTCGATCTGCACGGGGAGAGGTTCTACCCGGGCATGCGGCGCGGGAGAAGTGGCGGGAATCTACGTGACGCTGCGCGAGCAACGCGGATGAAGGCGTTGGAACCCCAGCAGATCGAAGCTCACATGCGCCTTCAGCGACCCCTCGTTCTCCTCACGGCCCTTCTCTGCGCCGAGCACGCCGCGGCCCAGCTCCCCGCCTATTGGGATCGTGACAATGATTGGACGATCCCGCCCGACGCCGCCCATGGGACGACCCAGGGCAACCCCGCGCCGGACATGCAGGGGCACCTCGTCTACCACTACGAGTACGTGACGACCGGCGGCGGCCTCGGAACCGCCAACCCCTGGTACCTGGAGCCGACGACCCCGCTGACCTGGGACAAATCCTGGTACGGGTCCGAAGGCGGCTGGTCGGTGGGCGACAACTTTGGGTGCGTGATGCGGCCGGGGTCGGTGACGCACCCCGGCCAATGGCCCGGGTACGTGCCGATCGTGCGCTGGCGCAACACCACGGGTCAGAAGGCGGACGTGGACCTGACCGGGATGCTCTGGATCGGCTGGAGCGGTGACTTCCAGTCCGCCTATCCGGTCGACGTCGACTACGTGGTCGGCCTTTGGGATGCGGGCTCGGGGACGACCGTGGTCCTGCAGGCGGACACGCTGATCAAACCCACCCAGGACAACTCGGTGGAGGCGGTGCCCATCACGCTCGACATCCTCGGCCTGCGACTGGACCCCGGCGACGAGATCTTCTGGACCCTGCGCGGCTGGGAGTCCACGTTCCAAGGGAAGTGGGTGACCATGAACGACCGGCACCTCAACCTGGTGCAGCGCCCGGTCGGCGACGACTACTGCGGTCCTGCGGAGGTCAACTCGCGCGGGATCCCGGCTCAGCTCCTGGCGAGCGGCTCGACCAGCGTGGTCGACGACGCGTTGACCCTGAAGGCGGTCGCGCTGCCCTACAACCAGTTCGGCATGTTCCTGACGAGCCAGTCCCAGGGCTTCGCGCAGAACCCGGGCGGCAGCCAGGGCAACCTCTGCCTGAGCGGCAACATCGGCCGCTTCAACGGGCAGATATTCAACACCATGGGCATGGCGGAGGCGACCTTGCCGGTCGACCTCTCCTCGGTCCCGACACCGAGCGGGCCGGTGGCGATCCAGCCGGGCGAGACCTGGAACTTCCAGGCCTGGTACCGCGACCTGCCGAGCACCAGCAACTTCACGGACGCGATTTCGATCACGTTCGAGTGAGGTTCTGGATCACCCGTGGGAGCGATCAGCATCCCGTGGATTCCGCCCTCAACCCGGACGGGCTCCCCGGCCGATCTCCCCCTCGGACCGTGCAGGGGGGCTCCTCGGCCCCCTGGGCAATCGACCTCGCACCTTGATCTGCAACTCGCCCGCGCCCGGTCCAGGCGGACGGG
>JAQBVH010000576.1 GCA_027623615.1 Planctomycetota bacterium
CTCGAAGTTCCCGAAGCCCTGGTCGTAGAAGGCGACGGCGTCGGGGACGGGCGTGATCGCCTGCCCGTCGATCGAGAGCGCGACCTTGTCGCCGAGCAGCTCCAGCATCCCCCGCTTGGCCGCCTCCACGATCTCCGCGCTGGCGGTGCGGTCGAAGCGCTCGTCCGCGCCGAGGCCCAGCTCGCCGTTGACGAGCTGCTGCTCCGCGAGGAACTGGACGAGCACGCCGCCGTCGAAGACCTCGAGCTGAACGCTGAAGGGTGGCCCGTCATGGGGCAACGCCGGCGCCAGGACGGCGAGCAGGGTCGGGACGAGGGTCATGACGCCCAGGATACGGAGCGCGCGCACGATCCGATCGGGCTGTTCGAGCCGAAACCGGGCTGGCGGCCGCTCAGCCCGGGCCGCCGTCCTCGACGGCTTCTCCAGCGTCACCGGGGCCGTCCGTATCGATGTCGTCCTCGACCCTGGGCAGGGGAGGCAGCTTGTTGAGCAGGTCCCTGGTCTTCTCGACGAACTTGCCCTCCGGCTCGAAGAGCAGGTAGGCCTGGAGGGTCTCGTGCGCCCCCTCCAGATCGTCGAGCCCCAGCACCTGGTGCCGAGCCAGGTCGATGTGAACGTCCTGGGGCAACTCGATGCTCGTCAGGCGCGCGACGCTGATCACGTACTCCCACTCGACCACGACCCGGTCGAAGTCGCCCTTCGCGGCCCGTCGCTGGTAGAGCAGGCCGCGCAGGTAACGCGCGGCGAGGCAGTCGGGGTCGAGCAGCACGAGGGCTGGCTCGAGCTCACCCGCCTCCAGCTTGGTCCCTCCCGCTTCTGCGCGCGAGTCCGCAGCGCCCACCGCGATCAGCTCGTGCGTCCCGCCCAGCGAGGCGCGCGGGAACCCGAGCTCGAACGCACGCAGGAGGTAACGCTCGGCCAGGTCGGGCTTGCGCATCCGCACCCGCGCAACAACCGACGCGCGCTGGTAGAGGTCCGCGGCTTCCCCCTCGAGCTCGAGACCCTCGGTGATCAGGTCGTCGTAGATCCGCAGCGCCTCGCCCCACTCCCCGAGGGCGGTCAGGAGCTCGGCGCGCATGCGGATCGTGGGCAGGTCGTCCGGGTCGAAGGACAGGGACCGGTCGACGGCTTCGAGCGCCGCCTCGCTGTCCCCCACCCCCGCCAGCTCCTTGGCGACGAGCAGGTGCGCCTGCCCGAGGGCGCGCTTCACGAACGGCAGGTCCGGATCGGCGGCGAGGGCCTGCTCGATGAGCGACAACCCCTGGCGCGGCGCGGCGCCGGGGGTGCACAGATGGGTGATCCCGTAGGCGCGCAGGATCTCGGGCGGCAGGTTGCGGCTGTCCATCCCCGCGCCGGCGCGGCGCAGCTCGTCCTCCGCCTCGTTGATCTGGCCGCCCCAGGCATACAACTCGATCGACGTCGCGGCGATGCGCGGGTCGTCATGGCTGGCCTGACGGGCCTGCTCGAGGAGCCGCGCGGATGCCAGTGTGCCGCCCGGGAGGTACGCCGCCAGGCGCGCGCGTAGGAGCGGTCCCTCGACCGGGCCGGCGAGGCCCGCGGCCTGCTCGATCAGGGCCTGGGCCAGGTCGACGTCCCCCTCGTCGAGGGCCCTGCGCAGCTGCTCGACCCGGGGGTCGTCGGAGCGCTTGGTGCGAGTCGGAGCCTGAGCGGCTCCAGCGCCGGAGTCGGGATCGCCTGCGTTCTGACCCTTGGCATCAGAGGATTCGTCGCCGCCGCAAGCCGCGAGGAGCAGCAAGAGGACCGGGTACGTGGAGTTCAACTGGCGCATGGGGAACTGGAGAGCTTCGCCGCAGCGGGGCGGCCGGGCAAGGAGGCGTGAGTGTTGTTTGGTGCCACACCTGACGGTGTGGCGTTTGGGGCCCGTTGGGCCCCAAACGCCCTTCGGGCGTGATTGTCCTTGCGCGAGAGCTTGCACCCATGGCGCAAGCTCATCGGCCAGGGCTGAGCGTTACCCCGGGGCCAGGGCGGGTTTCACTCGCTATCCTCCGGCCGTGACCACGACCGACCAGAAGCCGGGCTCGGTGCGCTACGTGACCTACGGGTGCAAGGCGAACCAGTACGACACCCAGGTCCTGCGCGAGGCGCTGGGCCGGCGCGGCCTGGCGGAGGTCGACCGCGGAGCGGACCTGGTCGTCGTGAACACCTGCACCGTGACCGCGGAGGCCGGCCGCAAGGCCCGCCAGCTGATCCGGCGCATCCACCGGGAGACCCCCAAGACCCGGATCGCGGTCACGGGCTGCCTGGCCGAGAGCGAGCCCGAGGTCCTGCGCGAGCTGCCCGGGGTGGACTGGGTGCTCGGCAACGGCGACGCGAAGCGCCCGGTCCAGTTCCTACGCCAGCTCGGCTGGGAGGCCGATCCCGAGGAGCTGGGCATCCCGGCCGGGATCACCGCCTTCGCGGGCCACACCAGGGCCTTCGTCAAGATCCAGGACGGCTGCGACAAGGCCTGCGCCTTCTGCATCATCCCGAGCACCCGGGGCCGCAGCACGAGCCGGCCGGCCGCGGAGCTGGCGGCCGAGATCACGGCCCTGGTCGAATCCGGCCACGTGGAGGTGGTGCTCTGCGGCATCCACATCGGCCACTGGGGTCTCGATCTGGGGCAGAGCCTGGCGGACCTCCTGGAGGTCCTGGTGGCCCTCGAGCCCCGCGGCGCCGACGGGCAGCCCCTCGCCTACCGCCTGCGCCTCTCCTCGATCGAGGCCACCGAGGTCTGCGACCGGATCGTGGCCCTGATCGCTGCCCGGCCGGAGCGCCTGGCGCCCCACCTGCACATGCCGATGCAGTCCGGGGCCGACCGGGTCCTCGAGCGCATGAACCGCTGGTACTCCGTCGAGGAGTACCTGGCCGCCTGCGACCGGATCCGCTCCCAGCTCGACCGGCCCGCCTTCACAGCCGACATCCTGGTCGGATTTCCCGGGGAGAGCGCGGCTGACTTCGACCGGACCCTGGAGACCGCCCGCCGGGCGGGCTTCACGAAGGTGCACGTCTTCCCCTTCTCCGCGCGGCCAGGCACCGCAGCCTGGGACCTGCCGGACCGGGTCGATCCCCAGGCTGTCCGCGAGCGGCGCGCGGCCCTCTCGGAGCTGGCCCACGAGCTCGGGAATGCCTACCAGCAGAGCCTCGTCGGAGCGCAGGAAACGGTCGTTCTGGAGGGTTTTGCGGGCCTTTGCGGCCGCTATCAGCGCGTTCGCGTGGATCCGGAGCGCCTGGCAGGCATGCCCGCGACGGTGGACGTGACCCTCGAGCTTCACTCGAGCGAGGGTGTCGAGCGGCGCGAACTCTGGGGGGTCCCCCGTTGAGCGAGTCCCCGGCTCCGATGGACCCCGCGGACGAGCTGCGGATCCTGACCCATGCCCTGCGGCGGCACCTCGATCGCCGCGAGGTGGCCGGGCAGAGGCGCACCGGTTGGCATGTCCCGGGGATCGCCGGAGCTGCCGCCGAGGCCTCGACTCCTCCGCCCCGGGCAAGCGCCGCAGCTCCGCCAGTCCCTGCAGTCA
>JAQBVH010000577.1 GCA_027623615.1 Planctomycetota bacterium
GTTCGTCTGGGACTCCCGGAGCGGCGAGCTGCGCTTCGACCGGGACGGGCCGGCGCAGCGCGGTGTGATGGCCCTCGCCCTCGACCGGAGCGCCGAGCGCCTCGTCTGGGCGGCGGACGGCGGCAACCTGCGCGTGTGGGACACGACCACGGGAGACAAGCTCGCCGGGATGCGCGTCGATGGCCTCGGCTTCGTGGCGGCGGTCGCCATTGCCGAGGACGGGCGCGTTGCGACGGGGGACCGCGACAAGGGACGCGTCAGCGTGTGGGATCCCGTGCGCGAGGCGCTCCTGGCCGAGTGCCGCGGGGTGCCGGGACCCGTACGTGCCCTCGCCTTCGAACCCAGCGGCGTGCGCCTGGCGGTGGCGAGCGAGGACGGCAGCCTGCAGCTCTTCGACAGCCGCTCAGGGCACGAGCTGCGCCGCTGGCAGGTGGGGGAGACCCACCCGCGGCGCCTGTCGTTCGATGACGAAGGCCTACGGCTGGTCGCGGCTGGCCCCGGCTCCACCTGGACCTGGATCGACACGCGCAGCGTGGCTGCGCCCGAGGACGTGGTCGTCGGCCTGCCCCTCGACGCGCCGATCCTGCGCGACGTCGACGAAACTCCGCCGACCTTCCCCGAGGACGGACGCGTCCCGATGGCGCGCCTGGCCGTGCCTGGCTACGACCCGCCGGAGCTGCGCAGCGACCCGGCGCCGTGGACGCTCGAGGACTTTCCGCCGCGGGTCCAGATCCTGGCGGGCAAGACGATCCTCACGACCGGCTACCCCATCGCGACCGAGTCACTCGGCGACGGCGACCTGCGCTGCCTGCTCTCGCGCTTCCCCCCCGGCTGCTGCTTCGGCAGCGTCCCGGTCGCCGACGAGTGGATCGAGGTCCTCCTCGACGGCGCCGGCGGCCTCGATCCGAACCGTGCCCTCGAGGTCGAGGGCGTGCTCGAGGTGGGCGAGGTGATCGACGAGCTGGGCTTCGTCCAGTCGATCTACCGGCTGGACGCACGCTGACGCCGTATCGTACTCCCACCCGCGAGGCGGATCTCGCGGCACGGCGACGCGCCCATCTCAGCGAGCGATGGTCAGCTCGGCTTTGCCCTTGCCGACCTCCAGGCGCAGCGCGCCTTGGCTCATGACGATCGCGTCCGCGGGGCCGGTGAGGGAGCAGCTCAGGCCCGTGATTCCGCCGGGCTTGTCGCTGGTGGTCACCACGAGGTCGAGCTCGGGGCCGTCGAGGACCCAGGCGCCCTCCGTCTCGCTCACCTTCCAGCCGAAGGTCTGCACCAGCTTGACCAGGTTCGCTCGCTCCTTCTCGTCGAGGGCGAGGCTGATCGCGGTGATGTCCCCGAACGGGCCGGACTTGTTGGTCGCAGCCTGCTTGTAACGCGCCAGGACCTCGCGCCGCGCCACTCCGCGGGACTCGGTCAACTCGCCCTTCCACTGCTCGAGAAAGTCGGCCTGGTACTCCATCGCGAAGAGGCTGAACTTGCTCTCGGCGTGGGGCGCCTGGACGCCGAAGATGTGGAACCAGGGGACGTCCGTGCCCTCGAGCTCGCGCGTCATCGCGCCGCCGAAGGCGGTGAAGCCGTTCTCCTCCAGCAGCTTCTGGCCCCGCGCCATTTCCCCAGGTCGGTCGAAGCCGAACGCGATCGCGCTCGCGCCCTCGACGAGGGCGGGAACAGCGCCCGCGGGCAGGAACTCGAGGTAGGTGTCGGTCCCATAGAGATAGAGACCGGAGTAGCTCATGTCCATCCGCACCGTGTCGCGCACCTCACTGGCGGCGAAGCGCTGCGTGACGTACTCGGATTCGCACAGCGCGCCGTAGGTCTCCTCGTCCACGATCACGTAGGCGTGGTTGAGCACGAGCCGCGGCGGGCGCGAGGCGAGCCAGGTCTCGCGGTGAGCCTCGAGGTCCTTCCAGATCTTGGTGTCCTCTCTGGCCGGCGAGGCGATCGCGAAGAGATCCGTGTGACCGTTGCCGCGGTCAACGTCGATCTTCATGCGCAGGGAGACCGGCTTGCCGGTCACGAACCCGTCGACGCACACGACGGCAGCTTCGAAGTGTCCGTCCCCGCGTCGCACGTCGACCTGATAGTCGAAGTCCTCGGCGCCGTAGCGCCCGCCGGAGACCGCCTTGCTGAGTCCGACGTAGTAGGAGGTCAGGAAAGCGTCGAGGAACTCCGCGTCGAGCGCGTGCTCGCCCTCCAGCCGAATGCCGAAGTAGTACGACCAGTAATCCGGCGCGCCTTGGGTGAACATGCCGGGCGCAAACGCGAGCTCCTCGTAGCCCTCGAACTTCAGGTCCTCAGCGAAGTCGAGGGGGAAGTCGAGGCGCTCTCCGCGCCACCCCTCGGGGCGCTCTCCGGCGAGGAGCGGCGGCGGAGCGTCCTGGGCGAGCGGGAGCGCGAGCAGCAGGGGGAGGAGCAGCATGGCCCCAGAGTGGCGGGCCTGCGGATTCCCGGCAAGCGGCGTCCCGGTCACCCGGAAGCAAGGGTTGGGTGCGAGTCCGGCGCTTGGAGTCGCGCGGAACCCCGGATCAGTTCGCGCCGTAGTGCGTGAACCCGGCCCAGAACCAGGGGTGTGCGTAGGAGAGGCCCGCACGGCCAGCGTTCTTGCAGGCGATCTGGGCCTCGCGCAGCGCCTCGACGGGCGGAACACCTCTTTCGAGGGCGGCGTCGTAGTGAGCGAAGAGCAGCGTCGTGGCCTCGTCGTCCACCGACCAGCGACTGGCGACGACCGAACGCGCGCCGGCGCCGAAGAACGCGCGCGGGAGGCCACGCACGCCCGCCAATCCGCCGAGCGGCCCCGAGGACTCGCACGCGGAGAGGACGACGTGGGCCCCTGGGATCTGCAAGCCCGTGAGCTCGAAGGCGTGCAGCCAACCATCGTCTTCGTCGGTCGCGCCGAGGGCCAGGCGGCTGCCGGCGGGCCAACGGGTGTCGAGCTCGGCGTGGGCCGCGATGTGGATGTGGCGCGAGTTCGCGAGGGCCGCGAGCACCATGGGTTCGCTGGCGGCGTCGCCCTGTAAGGCTGTCACACCGTCCAGCGCCGAGGCGCGGACGCGGCCGACCGGGGGCGCATCGTTCGGGAGGGGCGCGGGGGCCGAGATCCGTACCCGGCCTGCTCCGCCCGGGCCCGGCTGGCTGGAGATCCACTGCGGGGAGGGCACGACCGAGATGGCCACGTCCTCGAGCCAGTAGCGGTGGCGGGCATACTGGTCGTAGAGCACGGCGGGGTCGACGGGTCGACGCACGCGCGCGCGAACGAGGCAGGGCCAGGGCACGTGCCAGAGCACGTCGTCGGGGAGCAGGATCACGTGGGTCGTGTCCTGGAGCTGCAAGGGATCGACCAGCACCTCGTAAGCCCGCGCCGCCGCGGCGACGGGGAAGCGCAGGTTGCTGAGGTCGGCGCGCCCGGCTTGCATGGCTCGGCGCGGAGCGTCGAGCTCACGCACGAGGGCGCGCAGGTCCTCGCGACCGATCGCGAGGTCCACGCGACGCAGGCCGGACCGATCGACG
>JAQBVH010000578.1 GCA_027623615.1 Planctomycetota bacterium
GGTATGAGTCCCCAGCCTGACCCCGCCCGCTCCACCCTCGATCGTCGCAGCCTCCTCGGTGCCGCGGTCGTGGGTGCGGCCTCGCCCGCCCTCGCCGCTCGCACGAGTCGTCGCCAGGACGCGGCGCAGGTCGCCGCCAAGGACCGCCCGACCCTCGTCGGCTCGGCGAACGCGCTCGCCGGAATGAAGCAGCAGTGGGAGGGCTTTCGCGCGGGCGGTGATCTGCTCGACACGATCCTCGAGGTGGTCAAGGTCGCTGAGCGCAACCCGAACGATCACTCCGTCGGCCTGGGCGGAGTGCCCGACGAGGACGGGCACGTCACCCTCGACGCGGCGGTCATGCACGGACCGACCCACAACTCGGGCGCGGTCGGGTGCATCGAGAACATCCTGCACCCGTGTGAGGTCGCGCGCCTGGTCATGGAGCGCACCGATCACTGCCTGATCGTGGGCCCCGGCGCCTATCGCTTCGCCCGCGACCACGGCCACCCGCACACCGAGCTGCTCACGGACGCTGCGCGCAAGATCTGGCTGAAGTGGCGCGAGCGACACAGCGACCAGGACGATCGGCTGAGCCCGGACGAGGACGACAAGGGTGGTCAGCTCTACGAGCACGGGGGGGAACTCCTGACCCTCGAGCAGCTGATCGGCGACGACCGGCTGACCGGAACGATCCACTGCTCGGGCCTCTCGACCCGCGGGGAGCTCGCCTGCACGACGACGACCTCGGGCCTCTCGTTCAAGATCCCCGGGCGCGTGGGCGACTCGCCGATCATCGGGGCGGGCCTCTACTGCGACCAGGAAGCAGGCAGCGCCGGCGGCACCGGGCGCGGCGAGTCGGCCATCCTCTCGAACGCGAGCTTCGCCATCGTTGAGCTGATGCGTCAGGGCGCCAAGCCGGTCGACGCCGGGCTCGAGGTCCTGGCGCGGGTCGAGCGTCAGGCGCAGCGCGCCGCGAGCTGGCAGCCCGGTCTGGTCGACGAGCAGGGCCGGCCGACCTTCGGCCTCAGCCTCTACATCCTGGGCCTCGACGGGACGACCGCCGGCGTCAACCTCAGGGGTCGCGGTCGATACGCCGTGTCCGACCTCGAGGGCGGCCCGCGCCTAGAGCAGCTCACGCCGTTGCACTCCTGATGGAGCTGGTCGGGACGGTCGAGCGCGGCCGCGGGGCCGCGTGGGCGAGCACGTCGCGTTCGTGCTGCGCACCGAGGCCAACGAGCGGGGTGAAGGCGATCATCCCCTCGAGGTGATCGAGGTCGCGGCCGCGATCCGGCTGCGTGACGTCCTCGGCGTCGACGACGGCGACGCGGTCAGCGTGACCCCGTGAGTCCCAGCGCCGTCTGGTGCGCCCAGGCCATGATCGTGAAGGTCAGGCCGTTCGAGGGCAGGTAGCGAAAGCCCGAACCGTCGACGACGTACACAGCGCGCGTTCCATGCAGGCGACCGTCGGGGGCGAGGTGCCAGTCCTTGGCCTCGCTCGAGATCGGTAGACAGCCCGCGTAGTGCACCGACGCACCCGCCTCGAGCTGCTGGCGCCGGAGCGGGTACGCGCCGAGCTGACGCAGGGAGCGGAAGATGACCTTCTCCGACGCGCGGTGCTCGCGCTCTTCCTCGTCGCTGCAGCGGTGCTCGATCATGAGCCGATCACCGGTGGGGGAGCCCTCGTCGCGCTCGAGGGTCAGGTACTTGGCCTCGCTCGGCGTGTCCGGGTGGTTGAGGGACACGATCAGGAGCGCGGGCGCGAGACGCTGCATCAACCGGCTGGCGCTGCGCAGGTCGAGCGGCGCCTCCTTGGCCAGCTTGAAGAGCATCAGCGAGCGATAGGTGTAGATCGACAGCATGCGCGCCCCGATCGGCGACCCGTGGTTCCCGAAGCCCGGGTCGTGGAACAAGGCCAGCTGCGCCATGCTCGTCTTGTTGCGCTGCATGCCCTTGCCCAGCCGCCGCAGGTGCAGGCACGGCGCGAGCGCATAGGGGTTGGTCAGGATCGGCAGGTGTCGACCCTCGCCGCCGAGGGAGCGCAGGGCGAGCCGCGCGCTGCCGAGCGTGCCGGTCGCGAGGACGAGCGTGCGCGCCTCGAGGCGCACCGGGTCGCCTCCCGCGGTGGGCACGGCCTCGACGACGACGTGCTCACCCTCCTCGCTGAAGCGCGTCACGAACAGGCCCGGCCGGTAGTCACACCCCTCGTGTTCGCGCAGCCGGTCGACCGTGACCCGCGGCCGGTAAACCGCGTTGCCCGCGTCCGTCCAGAACTCCATGTCCTGGTAGCGCGTCGCGCGTCGCTGGTCTCGGTCCTCGGTCAGCACCGCGAGCGGAGGGCGGGCGAGGGGCACGCCGCGGCTGCGCAGGCGCGTGCGCCGTCGCTGGTACGCGCGGTGGAACGCGGCCATGCCCTCGTCGAGCTCCATCGGAGGCAGGTAGTCGCTCGCATCGAGTCCGCTGAGGCAATAGGGGCTGAGGTCGTCGACCTCCGCCGCGAGGCCGATGCGCTGCGCAGCGACCCGGTAGGCGGCTCGGATCGAGGGCACGTCCAGGCCCATCGCCTCCAGCTCCGCGTCCGGGTACGCGCCGCAGCCCGCGCCCCAGCCGCTACCGAGTCCGCCGTAGCCCAGGCTCTCCATGGCCGAGAAGGTCTCCGAGCGGACGCGCAGCCACTCGTCGACCTCTGCGGTGATGTACTGCCGCGGCGGCGTCATCGTATGCCGGGCCGGGCCCCAGGGGACGCCCTCGAAGTCGTCGCCGAGCAGGTAGCGGTGCTGCTCCTCGTCCTCCTCCCGGGCCGCGACGAAGTCCGTGTCAGGCACGAGGGCGCGGTAGTGCTCGTCGTCGTGGCCAACGTCGACGATCGTCACGCGCCGCCCGCCCTCGAGCAGGGTCTGGGCTGCCTGGGCGGCGCTGATGCCCGAGCCGACGACGAGGCAGTCGTGCAGCCGGCTCACCTCAGGCCTCCGAGGCGCACCCAGAGGTTGCCGAGGACCACGCGCACGCCACCTAGCGCCGTGTCCCAGCCCATGCGCAGGCAGCCGAGCGGGCCGAAGGGTCCCGGGAGGAAGCGCGCGGCGTGGCGCGGCGAGGCCTCGAGGATCGCGAGCATCAAGAGCACGCGGTGGCGCAGCGCGCCATCGGGCGCGACCCAGGCCAACCCGGCGTCGAGCATGCCGATCGCCCAGGGCCGTGCGAGGAGCGTCGCCCACTGCCGTCGTTCGGCGTCGGTGGTCAGGGGCGCGCGCTCGCAGGCCCGCACGAAGAGCGCCGTCTCGCGCTCGTCGGCGGCTGCGCCGACCAGGTAGCGGGCCAAGAGCTCCGCAGCACGTTCGCGCTGTTCTCCCGCTGAGCTCACGCGCGCTTTCGCAGGACGACCACGTGATGGAGCGCGAACACACGCCGCAGCGGGATCAGCACCTTCTCTCCGAAGCGCACCAGGGGCAGGCTGAAGTTCGGCACCAGCTGCCGGAAGTTCAGGCCGCCCGAGAGCAGGTAGCGCAGGTAGTTGTCGATCGGCCGCGTG
>JAQBVH010000579.1 GCA_027623615.1 Planctomycetota bacterium
CTGGTTCCCCTATCTGCGTCGTCGCACCCGGGCGGAGGAGGCGCTGCGCGCCAGCGGCCTGGGCTACACGATCGCCCGCCCGGGGGTGATTCACGGACCCGGTCGCGGCGAGCGCCGGCCAGGCGAGGCGCTCCTCGCGCTCGTCCTGCGCCTCTGGTCGACCCTCGCCGGCTCCGTCGGGGCCCGCCAGCACGCCCGCCGCTACCGACCTACCGATGGCGCCGAGCTGGCCTTCGGGATCCTGCACGCGGCCTTCAACTACACGACGATCAACCGAGTGCTGGAGGCCGAGGAGCTGCGCTTCGACCAGGCCAACCACGACGAGCACCACGTCCCGGCCACCCGCCGCGACGGCAGGCACTAGACAGAATGGGTGGACCGGGCTTCCCAGGTGCGCGGATTACGCTGCTCGGGAAGCAACACCCAGAAGCGGCGGAGCGTGCGCCACAGGTGCTCGCTCGGGGCTGTCACTCCGTCAGTGTGGCGGCAAGAAACACCCACGTCTCCGCAGGAGGCGTGGTCGGCCCCCAGCGTTGCCTGCCGAGGCCCGTTGGCACGACCGGCCCGCTGGATCCCTGGACGGGAATGCTCAAATCGACCCACAAGCGGCTCGTGCATCCCGTCGATGGCTGGTCTAGGATCGAAACCATCGCCGGCCCCCCCGGTGACCTCGCTCAACGTCGGTCCCGGCCGGCCCAACCCAACTCTCGCCCATGCGCCACCCTCACCCGGACAAGGCGCACGGTCACCACACCCTCAAGGTTCAGCGAGGGATCGTGGTCGGCGTGCACGGTGATGACGTGTTCGTGCAGCTCGGACCTCGAGCGCAGGGGGTGATCTCGAAGCGAAAGTTCGCGACGGTTCCAAGGGAGGGTGACGAGTTCGAGTTCACCCTGCGCGGTCGCGAAGAGAGCCTGTGGGCCCTCGACCTGGTCGACGAACCGACGCTACCGACGTGGGAGGACATGGAGCCGGGCTGTCTGGTCGCCGCGCGGGTGATGCGCGCGAACGACGGCGGGCTGCAGCTCAAGATCGGTCGCCTGCACGCCTTCCTGCCCAAGTCCCAGACGGGGCTCCCGCGGGGCAAGAAGCACACCGCGCTCGTGGGCAAGAGCTTCACGGTCGAGGTGCTCGAGGTCGATCCGGAGCATCAGCGGGTGATCGTTTCGCGCAAGACCGTGCTCAAGCGCGAACGGGACGAACAGAAGGGCCTGGGGCACTTCGCGGCCGGTCAGGTCGTCCACGGGCGCGTCTCGCGCATCGAGGAGTACGGCGTGTTCGTCAGTCTTGGACGCGGACGGGAAGGCCTCGTGCACATCAGCAACCTGGCCCACGATCCGCCCTCACGCCCCGAGGACCTGGTCGCCCTGGGCGACGCGATCGAAACCAAGGTCCTGCACGTCAAGAACGGCGGACGGCGCATCGGTCTGGGCGTGAAGCAGCTCTCGGAGGATCCTTGGCGCGCGGTCGAGCGCGAGAACTACGAGGGGCAGCTGGTGAGCGTGAAGGTCATGCGCCTCACGGCGTTCGGCGCGTTCTGCAAGCTGCGCCCGGGCGTCGAGGGCCTGCTGCCCAACTCCGAGAGCGGCGATGGCCGGCGGGGTGCGCGCGGAGCGATGCGCGAGGGCCAGGAGCTCACCGTGCGCATCGCGGGCTTCGAGCCCCGCACCGAGCGGTTGACCTTCTCGATGATGCACGCGGCCGGCGCCCCGATCACGGCCGACGAGGCCGTGGCCGCCGGGGAGCTGAGCGCCCACATCGAGCGCAGCACGTCGGGACCGTTGGCCCAGAATCTCGGGGCGCTGCTGCGCCGAGCGATGGGTGGCGACGCGGCGACAGCGATCTGATCGTTGACGGGCATGTCCTCGTGAGCGAGCGGCACCCAACCGGAACTCCAGGCCGATCGGGCGAGCGGCTCACGCTGCTACACTCCGGCCCTCATGAAGTTCGGGATGAACCTCCAACTGTGGACGCTGCACGTCACGAAGCAGCACTACGCGCTGCTCGCCGACCTCAAGCAGATCGGCTTCGACGGGGTCGAGATGTACCTGGGTCAGGGCGATGAAGCCCACTACAAGGCCCTCGGAGCGGAGCTCGACCGGCTCGGGCTGGAGCGCTGCGCGATCACCGCCTGCGAACCCGACAAGAACCCGATCAGCCCGGACCCGTCCGTGCGCAAGGCGGCCGGCGAGCACCTGAGCTGGGCGGTCGACATGGCGGTCGCGGGCGGCGCGCAGCAGATCTCCGGGCCTTTCCACTCGGCCTTCAAGGAGTTCAGCGGTCATCCCCCCACCGCGGAGGAGTACGACCGCAGCGCCGAGGTCCTACGCCCGATGGCGGAGCAGGCGGCGGCTGCGGGGATCACCCTCGGCATCGAGCCCCTCAACCGGTTCGAGTGCTACCTGTGCAACCACGTCGCGAGCGCCCTCGAGGTGGTGAGGCGCGTCGATCATCCCTCGCTCGGGATGCTCTACGACACGCACCACATGCACATCGAGGAGAAGGACGTCGCCGACGCGATCCGTCGCGCCGGCAAGCACATCACCCACGTGCACACCAGCGAGAACGATCGCGGGCGTCCGGGCTCCGGGCAGGTCAACTGGGCGGACACGTTCCGCACCTTGAAGGAGATCGACTACGACGGTTGGTTGATGATCGAGTCCTTCGGTCGCACCGATCCGGAGTTCGCCGCAGCGATCCACGTCTGGCGCGTCTTCGACGAGCCGATGGACGTGGCCCGCGGCGGGCTGGCCTTCCTCAAGGAGAGCTGGCCCCCCAGCGCCTGACGCCATGCGTATTGCAGCAACTGCTTGTCTCGTCCCCTCGCTCTCACGGGGTCCCTGGATCTACTGGCACGACCTCGAGGCCGCGGCCGTCCACGCAGCGAGCCTCGGGATCGAGGGCATCGAGCTCTTCACGCCGGGCCCGGAGGCTCCGCCAGCGGCCGAGGTGAACGCGTTGCTCGGCGCGCACGGCCTGGCCTGCGCCGCCGTGGGCACGGGCGCCGGCAAGGTGCTGCACGGGCTGACCTTCACCGACCCCGACGCGGACGTGCGCACGCGCGCGATCGCGTTCGCGAAGGAGATGATCGCGTATGGCGCGGCGCTGGACTGCCATGCGATCATCGGTTCAATGCAGGGCTCCACCGGCGGCGATCGACCGGCCGCCGGGGCGCGCCTGGCCGAGGCCTTGCGCGAGCTCGGCGGCTACGCGGCGGAGCGTGGGCAGGTCCTGATCTACGAGCCGCTCAACCGCTACGAGTCGGACCTCTTCAACCGCCAGGCGGACGCGGCGGCCTTCGTGCGAGAGCAGGACCTGGCGGGCGTGAAGCTGCTCGCCGATCTGTTCCACATGAACATCGAGGAAGTCGACCTCGCCGCGGCCCTGCGCGCGAGCGGCGACCTGGTCGGTCACGTGCACCTCGCCGACTCGACCCGCGGCCCTGCGGGCAGCGGCCACACCGACCTCGACGCGGTCGGCGCCGCGTTGCGCGACATCGGCTACG
>JAQBVH010000580.1 GCA_027623615.1 Planctomycetota bacterium
CCGGGTCGAGGAGCTCCTGCGCAAGGTCGGCCTGCGCCCGGACGTGGCCAACCGCTACGCGCACGAGTTCTCCGGCGGCCAGCGCCAGCGCATCGGCATCGCCCGCGCGATCGCGTTGAACCCCAAGCTGATCGTCTGCGACGAGGCTGTGTCCGCCCTCGACGTGTCGATCCAGGCGCAGGTCGTCAACCTGCTCGGAGACCTGCAGGAGGAGTTCGGGCTCTCCTACGTCTTCATCGCTCACGACCTGTCGGTGGTGCGCTACATCTCAGACCGGGTGGCCGTGATGTACCTGGGCCGCATCGTCGAGCAGGGCACGACCAAGCAGATCTTCGGTGACCCGCAGCACCCCTACACCCAGGCGCTGCTCTCGGCGATCCCGAGCCCCAAGCCCCGCAAGCGCAAGGAACGCATCCACCTGGCTGGGGACGTGCCCTCGCCGATCAACCCGCCCGCGGGCTGCCACTTCCACACGCGCTGCCCGGTTGCGGAGGCGCGCTGCAAGGAGAGCTACCCGGGCTCGGTCGACCTCGGAGACGGCCACCTGGCCTCCTGCCACCTCCTGCAGTAGCCAGCATGCCGCGCCGCATCGCCACGGCGGACACCGCCGACGCTCAACTCGGGGAAGCGGCACAGATCAACCTCACCTGGCTGGTCTACCTGCGCTGGGCGGCGGTCCTCGGGCAGGCCCTGACCATCCTGTACACAGCGATCGCGCTCACGATCGAGCTGCCCTTCACGGCGCTGTTCGCGGTGCTCGGGGTCGAGGTGCTCAGCAACGTCTGGTTGACCCACTGGCACCGCCGCCACCCGGGTACGGAGGCCGAGGTCACGGACCAGGTCGAGCGGGTGCAGGTGCTGGTCATGTTCGGAGACACGCTCCTGCTGACGACCCTGTTGTTCTTGACGGGCGGCGTCGCGAACCCCTTCAGCGCGTTCTTCTTCGTCCACGTCGTCATGGCGGCGGTGCTGCTGCGCCAGCGCTGGTCCTACGGGGGCACTGCCTTCGCCTGCCTGTGCCTGCTCGTGCTGCACTTCTGGCACGTGCCCCTGCCGATCCTCGAGAACAACCCCGAGCTGCGTCTGCAGGGCATGCTGATCGCCCTGTCCTTCGCAGCGGTGATCACGGTCGTGTTCGTGGCGCGGGTGACGCGCGCCCTCGACCTGCGCAATACCCAGCTCGCGACCGAGCGGGATCGCAAGGCTAGGACGGAGCGAGTCCAGGCCCTCGGCACCCTGGCGGCGGGCGCGGCCCACGAGCTGGCCTCCCCGCTGTCGACGATCGCGATCGTGGCCAAGGAGCTCGAGAAGCGGCTGATGGGTGAGGATGCTCCCGAGGACGACGTGGCCGACGCGCGTCTCCTGCGCGACGAGGTGGCCCGCTGTCGCCGCATCCTCCACCGCATGAACCTGGAAGCCGGTGACCAGGTGGGCGAGGAGCTCGTCCCGCTGTCGGTGGCGCAGCTTCTCGAGAACACGATCCAGGAGGTACCCGGTGCGAGTCGGGTCGACGTCGCGGTGGGCCCTGCGGCGTCCGAGGTTGAGTTGTTCGTGCCAGCCGAGGGCTTGGCCCAGGCCCTGCGCGCGGTGGTCTCGAACGCCCTCGATGCCAGCGGTACCGGTCAGCGCGTTCAGGTCGGCGCGCACCTGGACGGGGACCAGCTCTTGATCTGGGTCCTCGACCAGGGCGAGGGCATGGACGCTGAGCTGGCGGAGCGGGCCCTCGACCCATTCTTCACCACCAAGGAGCCTGGCCGCGGAATGGGCCTGGGCCTGTTCCTGACTCGCTCGGTCGTAGAGCGCCTGGGTGGCGAACTGAGGATCCAGTCCAAGCGGGGCGAGGGCACGACCGTGACCGCTCACATGCCCCTGGCGCGCTTGGTGCGCCCGGTTTGAGGTCGCGCGGAGGTTCCTGCACCGCGGCCCTCCCACGCCATGGTCCAAAGGGCTAACCTTCGGGTCGCGATGAGCGAACTCCACAGCATGCTGCTCGTGGACGACGACGTTGTCCTCCGCGAGCGCCTGGCCAAAGCCTTTCGGGGTCGCAGCTTCGAAGTCCGCACCGCGGGAACCTACGACGAAGCCGTCACCCTGGCCCAGGTCGAGTCGCCCGAGTACGCGATCGTCGATCTACGTATGCCCGGCAAGGGTGGCCTCGAGCTGGTCAAGGCGCTGCACGAGATCGACGAGCACACCCGCATCCTGGTGCTGACCGGCTACGGCAGCGTCTCGACCGCGGTCGACGCGATCCACCTGGGCGCCGTCAGCTTCGTGACCAAGCCCGCGGACGCCGAGGACCTCCTGGCCGCCTTCGAGCGTGCCGAGCGCAAGGACCCTACCAACGCCACCGAGGGCTACCAGGCCCCGACCCTGGCCCGGGCCGAGTGGGAGCACATCCAGCGCGTCCTGACCGATTGCGGCGGCAACGTCAGTGAGGCTGCTCGGCGTCTGGGGATTCACCGGCGGTCGCTGCAGCGCAAACTGCAGAAGTTCGCGCCAAAGTAGGGGGGGCCCGCCCCCCTCAACTTCTGACTCCGTATGGAGCCCCCCGCGTTAGAACTCCGGCACCGCAATCCCGTACCCCGCGCGCAGGATCTCCGCCAGCTCGCGGAAGGTCTCGACCTTGTGGTCGGGGCGGATGGCCATGTCCTGGCCTTCCTTCGCGGCGCGGAAGGCCCAGGCTGTCTTCATGCCCAAGGTCCGCGCAGGGGCGACGTCGTTGGTCAGGTTGTCGCCGACCATCATGCAGTCCGCCGGTTCGAGGTCCAGGCGCCTGGCAGCCAGGGCGAACAGCTTGGGGTTGGGCTTGGAGATGCCCACCTCGTCGGAGATGAAGATCGCGTCGTGGTCGACAAGATCCGTCAGCCCCAGCCGGACCAGCTTCTCGCACTGCTTGGTCGTCAGGCCGTGGGTGATGATGCCTAGCCGCAGTCCCGCCTCACGGGCGCTACGCAAGAACAGGCGCACGTCGTTGAAGGGCTTCAGCTCCCGGAACTTCGTGTCGTGGTAAGCGACGACCCCAGCCGCCACCACCAGGGACGGCTTGCACTGCTCACGGGCCTCCCGCGGCATGCGCATGAGCAGCTTGTCGTAGTGGCGGTCGTAGTTCGAGCCGAACTCGCGCAGCACCTCGTCCAGCTCGCGACGCACGGTCTCCTCAGGCACCCGTAGGCCGGTCTCGATCATGGCCCGGACCGCGTTGATCCGGGCCTGGCGGGCGAACTCCGTCGTCGAGAACAGGGTGTCATCGAGGTCGAAGAGCAGGGCTTTCAGCGTGGGGTCGCTCACGGTGGCGTGGGGAAGGGGAGTGGGAAAGGAGCAGGCCACGCTCCCTGAGCGGGAGCGTGGCCTGCTTGGCACAAGGGATGCGCGCTCCTAGTTGCGGCGCTCGAGCTTGTCGGCGACCGACTCGCGCACATCCTGGATGGAAGCGCGGATCAGGATCATCAGGGACTCCCGCTCGTCGTTGTAGCCTTCTTGCTTGAAGAAGAAGCCCAAGACGGG
>JAQBVH010000581.1 GCA_027623615.1 Planctomycetota bacterium
CGCCCGCCATCGAGGCCGCGACGGCGGCGCCGTCCGGCCGCAGGCCGACGCAGGCCAACGGGCGCGTCGGACCGCGCAGCTCGAGCTCTTGCTCGAGCTCGGCGGACCACACGCGCACGCTGCGGTCGGGCCCGCCGCTGATCACGCGACCGCGGCTTCCCTGCGCGATGCACGTGACGCCGCGGCGGTGACCCTGGCCTTCGCCCTCGAGCTGTTCGCCTGGCAGGGACCAGCGCCGCACCCGGTCGTTCGAGGAGCCGAGGACGACGTCCCCGCGGCCCGCGGCGACGCAGAGGAGCTCCCCGCGCTCGACCGCCACCACGTGCAGGTCCGCGGGCGGAAGCGGGAGCGCCCGCGGCGCGCAAGCCGCGCCGAGGAGCGTGAGGAGGGCGCTACTCCTTCGCACCGATCGCCGTCAGGTGATGACGGCCGCGGATGTAGAGCACGTCCTCGGAGATCGCCGGGGAGGCCATGCACTCCTCGTTCATCTGGTTGATCGCCAGGCGCTCGAAGGTGTCCGCCACCCGCATGACGTGGACCTCGCCCGCCTCGCCGGTGGCGTAGAGCTTGTCGCCACAGGCAACGAGGGACGCCGTGAAGCCCATCTTGCCGCCGCCGATGCGTTCGACGTAGCGCTCCTCGCCGGTCAGCGCGTCGCGGCAATAGAGGATGCCCTGGTCACGGCACGAGAAGATGCGCTCGCCGATCACGACCGGGGTCTGCATGTAGTTGCCGCGGTCCTGGACCCAGGCGACGTGCTCCTCGTCGAGGGTCAGCTCGCCCTCGGCGCTGACCGGCACCGCGTACAGGGGCGCATCCGGACCGTGGGCGCTGGTCAGATAGATCAGGTCGTTCGCGACCACCGGCCTCGGCACCGGTATGTCGCCGCCGCCCGAGAGCCACCAGATCGGCTCGCCCGTCTCCAGGTCGTAGCCGCCGGGGTGCCGGTAACCGTTGAGCACCACCATCGAACGCTCCTCGCCCTCGACCACCGTCGGCGTGCACCAGGTCGGCACGTCCGCGCGCGGCGTCTTCCAGATGCGCTCGCCCGTGTCCGCGTCGAGGGCAGCGACGAAGGAGCCCTCCTGCACGTCGACCTGCACGATGACCTTGTCGCCGTGCAGGATCGGCGAGGAGGCGAAGCCCCATTGCGCGTCCTTCGACACGTACCAACCCGAGTCGAGGCTGCCGAAGTCCTTCGACCAGAGCAGGTCGCCCTCGACCGAGTAGCAGTACAGGCCTTCACTGCCGAAGAACGCCACGACGCGCTTGCCGTCGGTGGCCGGGGTCGAGGCCGCGTAGCTGCCCTTGGTGTGGCGCAGGAACTCGGGCTCGCCCTCCCAGGCCAGCTCGTCCCACGCCACCTCGCCGGTGCGCTTGTCGAGGCAGATGACGCGGAACTCGTGCGGGCCCTCGTTCGGGACCGGCTGCACGGCGCCGTAGAGGCCGACGATCAGCTCGGCGTCGCCCTCCTTGCGGATCGCGTTGGTCAGGAAGATCCGGTCGCCCCAGATCACGGGCGAGGAGAGGGCGAGGCCCGGCAGCTCCTGGCGCCAGAGGATGTTCTTGCCCGTCTCGACGTCCCACTCGGCGACGGTCTCGCCGCGCGCGTAGCCGCCGCCGTTGCTCGGGCCGTGGTAGGAGGGCCAGTGCACGGTCTTGCCGTCATCCTCCTCCGCGGGCGCCTCGTCCTGGGGACGGATGATGTCGCCCCACATCTTCCCGCCGTGGCCCGCGCCGTCCCACAGGCCCACGTACTCGTCCTCGAAGACCATCACGCGCGAGGTGAAGGTCCCGAACAGCGGCACCTTGAAGTCGGTCAAGGTGATCACCGGCGTGTCGCCCGCCCAGAAGACGTCGATCTCCAGCGGCACGGTGCCGGTGCGGCCCATGTACTCGATCTTCGCTTCGAAGCGCCACTTGCCGCTCTCGAGCTGCTTGACCTCACCGAGGGTGTAGCGATCGGCGGCCGGCTCCGCGTCGGGCCGCGTGCGGTCGGTGAACTGACCCGCGAGGATCGCGCCGGACATCTTGGCGGCGAAGGCGGCCTCGCGTTCGGCCTGGAGTTCGGCCGGGGTCGGCTGTTCGTCCTGGGCGATCAGCGGGGCGGTGAGGAGGAACGGGATCAGGAGTCGGGCGTGCATGGCGTCGATTCTAGACCGTCCGCTTGGGGCCGCGACCCACTTCGAACAGAGGTTGATCAGGCGCGGCGCAGGGCCTGGGGATTCACCCCGCGCACCGCCCACCAGCTGGCGCCGAGGACCCAGAACACGCCGTTGACCTCGACCGCCGTCAGCAGCTTGCCGATCCCGGCCGTGGCCCCGGTGCCGAAGGCCGGCACGAGCGCCAGGCTCGCGGCGCCGAGCCCGACCATGATGCCGAGCCCGAGCAGCAGCCCGTGCTCGCCCGCGAGGACGCGGAAGAGCGCCAGGCGGCCGTAGCCGACCGCCTGCAGCGCGGCGAGCTCCGAGCGGCGTTCGAGGGCGTTGCGCAGCACGACGATGCCGAGCCCGAAGCTGCCCAGCAGGACGCCGAGTCCTCCGAGCATCTGGAAGATGTCCAGGTAGGTGTTCTGCACCGCGCGGAACGACTGCAGCCGATCCGCAGCAAGCTCGAGGCCCAGCCCAGGCTCCCCGAGCGCCTGGGTCAGGCGCCGCGACACCTCGTCGAGGCGCTCGGCCGGGGCGTCGATCAGGAACTCGCTCCAGCCGCGGTCGGTCGGGAAGCGCTCGCGGAAGGCCTCCTCGTCCATGACCAGGCTGCCCTGCAGGATCGAGTCCTGCACGGCGCCGACGATGCGTACCTGGAACGGCTCGCCGCGACCGTCCACGTAGGTCAGCTCGTCACCGAGCGCACGCTTGAGGGTCCATTGGATGCTCGCGGCGTCGCCGATGACCGGGATCGCGCCGCTCTCGGTGCGCCCGTCGAGCAGCTCCCACGGGCTGTCCTCGTACCGACCCTCGCTCGACGTGAAGCTGAACGCGCCGCGCTCGGCCAGCCGCGAAGCGTCGACGCCGAGCAGGCTCGGGGTCTGGGGCGCGCCGAGGTTCAGGCAGCTCGCGTCGTCCCCGTCGAGGCGGCGCAGGGGCAGGATCGTGACGCCCGCGAGGTCCTCGTCCGAGAGGGCGTACTGATCGCGGCCCGCCTGGGTCTCGAGCCGGTGGACCACCGGCAGGGTCGTGCGTCCGATCAACGCGTACCCGCCCGTGCCCGACGTCACGGCGTCGGCGTCGACCACGCTCGACTTGCGGTGCACCCCGATCGAGATCACGAGGAAGATGCCGCTCGCGAGCAGGGCGATGGTCGCCATGCTACGGGAAGGTCGGCGCGCGGCGCAGCTGCGCCCGAGGGCGTCCACGCTGCGCGCCGGGCGTCGATCGCCCTCACCGCGCGCGAGGAACAAGCGGCTCGCGGCCAGGCCGGAGACGAGCAGCAGGGCGCCGGCGCCGAAGAACGCGCCTGCCGTCTCGGGTCCCTTGCCGCCGGCGGCGAGCACGAGCG
>JAQBVH010000582.1 GCA_027623615.1 Planctomycetota bacterium
GCGCCCAGTTCCCGCTGGCGCCGTGGCCCTTCGCCGGGGATCCGGATCCCCGGCCATGAATCCATGAGCGACGATCGCCCCCTGTTCGACCTGGTCCGCGACAACCCGGAACGTGAACGGCACGCCGTTCTGAACTGGGAGGGCAGCTTCGAGGAGTACCTCGGGATGGTCGAGCGTGACCCGCGCCTCGCACGCAACTCCTGGCAGCGCCTGCTCGACATGATCGAGTCCCACGGGAGCCTGGCGCCCGAGGGCCGGTACGGAGCCCGGCGCTGGAAGATCTTCGACGATCCGCTCGGCGGCGGCGCCGACGCGATCTACGGGTTGGACGAACCCATGGCGGAGCTGGTGAACGTGATCCGCGCCGGGGCGCGCGGCCTCGGTCCCGAACGACGCATCCTCCTGCTGCACGGCCCGGTGGGCTCCAGCAAGAGCACGATCTCGCGCCTGCTCAAGAAGGGCCTCGAGCACTACACCGAGCAAGCAGAGGGCGCGATCTACACCTTCGTCTGGGACGTCGACGGCGAAGTGATCAGCTCCCCGATGAACCAGGACCCGCTCCTGCTGGTACCGGACTCGCGCCGGGCGGAGGTCGAGGAGCGCCTCAACCGCACGCTACGCGCGGAGTACCGCATCGTCATCGAGGGCGAGCTCGACCCCGTCAGTCGCTTCTACTTCGAGGACCTGATGGATCGCTACGACGGCGACTGGACGCAAGTGATCTCGCACATTCGCGTGCGCCGCTTCGTCTTCAACGAGTCGGAGCGCCGTGGCATCGGTACCTTCCAGCCCAAGGACGAGAAGAACCAGGACTCGACCGAGCTGACCGGGGACCTGAACTACCGGCGCATCGCCGAGTACGGCTCGGACTCCGATCCGCGCGCCTTCAACTTCGACGGCGAGTTCAACGTTGCGAACCGCGGGCTGCTCGAGTTCGTCGAGGTGCTCAAGCTCGACGTGGCGTTCCTCTACGACCTGCTCGGCGCGACGCAGGAGCACGTCATCAAGCCCAAGAAGTTCCAGCAGACCTCGATCGACGAGGTCATCCTCGGGCACACCAACGAGCCCGAGTACCGCAAGCTGCAGTCGAACGAGCTGATGGAGGCCTTCCGGGATCGCACGATCAAGATCGACGTGCCCTACAACTTGACGGTCTCCGGTGAGGTCGAGATCCACCGGCGTCGCTATGGCGGCCCCGGCACTCCGGGCCGCGCGATGGCGCCGCACACCCTCGAGATGGCCGCCCTGTGGGCCGTCCTGACGCGCCTCGAGGACCCCGCGCACCCGGGGCTGACCCTGATGCAGAAGGCGCACCTCTACGACGGCCAGGAGGTCGCGGGCTTCACCGCCGACCAGGTCGTCGAGCTGCGCGCCGGCGCGCCGCGTGAGGGGCTCGAGGGCATCTCGCCGCGCTACGTGCAGGACCGCATCGCGGCCTGCCTGGTCGGGGAGAAGCCCATGGTCAACGCCAAGGACGTGCTCGCCTCGATCGAGGCGGGCCTGTCGCACCACTCGATGGTCGCGAGCGAGGAGCTCCGGCGCCGCTACCTCGAGCTGGTCGCCCTCGTGCGCGAGGAGTACGAGGCCGTTATCAAGCACGAGGTCCAGGTCGCCATCGCCTCCGACCGCGAGGCGATCGACCGGCTTTGCTCGAAGTACCTCGACAACGTGCGTGCCTACACGACCCGCGAGCAGATGGTCGACGACCGCGGTAACCTGCGCGACCCCGACGAGCGCCTGATGCGCACGATCGAGGAGAAGACGGACATCCCTGAGTCCCGCAAGGACGACTTCCGTCATGAGCTGATGAACTACATCGCGGCGATCCACCTCGAGGGGAAGATCTTCAACTACCGCCAGAACAAGCGTCTGACCCGGGCCCTCGAGCTGAAGATGTTCGAGGACCACCGCGACTCGATCCAGCTCACCAGCCTGGTCTCGACCGTCATCGACCCGGACACCGTCGAGAAGATCGCGGTCATCCGCGACCGGCTCATGCGCCAGTTCGGCTACGACGAGGTCTCGGCCGACGATATCCTGCACGAGGTCGCCAACCTCTTCGCCCGCGCCGAGCAAGCTCCGGCGGGTGACGGCAACCAGGACGCGGCGGCCTGATGTCCGGGCAGGTCTATCGCATGGAGCGGGACCGCGCGCGCTTCCGTGACATCGTGCGCGGACGGCTGCGCAAGGACCTGCGCAAGTACCTGTCCACGTCCGAGCTGCTCGGGCGCCAGGGCAAGAACGCGATCTCCATCCCGATCCCTCAGATCGAGCTGCCCCGCTTCCGCTTCGGGTCGAACGGCGGCCAGGGCGTGGGGCAGGGTGGCGGCGACGACGGGCAATCGGCTGACGGCGAAGGCGGCGAGGGCGAAGGCGTCGGGACCGCGGGCGATCAGGCCGGTCAGCACATCCTCGAGGTCGAGGTCGAGCTCGAGGAGCTGGCCCACATGCTAGGCAGCGAGCTCGAGTTGCCGTCGATTCAGCCGCGCGGCACCCGGCAGCTCTCCACGGAGGGCGGCCGCTACACGGGCATTCGCAGCGAGGGCCCGAACTCCCTGCGCCACTTCCGGCGCACCTACAAGCGCGCCCTCAAGCGCACGATCTCGGAGGGCCTGTGGGATCCGAACGAGCCCAAAGTCATCCCGATCCGTGACGACGCCCGCTTCAAGGCGCGGCGCACGCACCCGCAGCCGGAGTCCTCGGCGGTCATCTTTCACATGATGGACGTCTCGGGGTCGATGGGCCGCGAGCAGAAGGACATCGTGCGCATCGAGGCGTTCTGGATCGACACCTGGCTGCGCAGCCAGTACGAGAACCTCGACGTGGTCTACATCGTCCACGACGCGGTCGCCAAGATCGTCGACCAGGACTCGTTCTTCCACCTGCGCGAGTCGGGCGGCACCAAGATCTCCAGCGCCTACGACCTGTGCATGAAGCTCATTCGGGAGAAGTACCGCCCGGAGAACTGGAACATCTACCCTTTCCACTACTCGGACGGGGACAACTGGTCTGCGCGCGACACCGAGCGCTGCATCGGCTTGTTGATGGACGAGATCCTGCCCAGCGTGAACCAGTTCTGCTACGGGCAGGTCAAGAGCGCCTACGGCAGCGGGCAATTCATCAAAGACCTGAGGGAAACGTTTCCCGACGATGACCGTCTGATTGTCTCCGAAGTCAATCATCGTGACGAGATCCACACCTCCATAAAGACCTTCCTGGGCAAGGGAAAATGAGCACGTCCCTTACACCTGAGCTCGCCGACTTGGTCGTAGAGATTCGCCAATACGCCTTGGACTACAAGCTGGATTTCTTCGACGTGATCTTCGAACTGCTCGACTACGACGAACTCAATATGGTCGCGGCTTACGAAGGGTTTCCCACGCGCCTTCCACATTGGAAGTTCGGGATGCAGTACGAGGAGCTCAGCAAGGGCTACTCTTACGGGCTACAGAAGATCTACGAGCTCGTGATCAACAACGACCCTTCGTACGCGTATCTCAT
>JAQBVH010000583.1 GCA_027623615.1 Planctomycetota bacterium
CGCCCGCGCCGTCTCCCCGAGGGCTCCCATACCGGTGGGCGGCTTCAAGCCACGCTTGCTCGGCGTGTCCTTCACCGGGCCGAAGAAACGATAGTCCACGCTGCTCCAGCTGCTCGGGTCGTCCCCGAGGTGCGTCGAGAGGCCGAGGGCTACCGCGGGTCCCGTGACCGCGCGCGCGTCCTCGGGCCGTAGGGAGCGGAAGCCGAGGTGCAGACCCTGCGCTCCCGACGCCGCCACCAGGTGCGCGCGGTCGTGCAGCCCGAGCCAACCGTGGACCGGCGCGAGGATGCGCGCGAGCCCTCGCGCCAGCTCCAGAAAGGGCCGATCGGGGAGCTCGGGCTCGCGCAGGAGGACACCGCGCAGCCCCGCGCCCACCGCCTGGGCCACCGTGACCAGGACCCCATCGCAGCGGATGGTGGCCTCGAGGTCGCCCGGCGTCAGCGCGAGCAGCGGCGGCGGAAGGACGGGGCTCAAGCAGTCTCGAGTTCGATCAGGTAACCGAGTTCGCGCAGCACCGAGCGCATCCGCGCGGGGCTCGGGCCGGCCTTGAGCCGCACCTGGTGCTCGTCGACGACCTGCTTGACGAAGGTCTTCACTCCCGGGTTCTGGAGGAAGCGGCGCACCGCCTCCGCGTCGTGACCCCGTACGACCAGGTCACGCGAGAGCAAGAGGAGTCCAGCCTGGGAGGCCCAATCGCGCATCGAGTACAGGACGTTCTGGGGCACCGGAGTGCGCGCGTTGAGCTCGAGGGTCTCGACCATGCGCGCCAGGGACATGCCCTCGACCAGGGCGCGGTGCACCGAGCGTTCCGCGATGCGGAAGTGCTTCAGGTCGCCCTGGTTCTCCCGCTCGCAGAAGCGGTCCAGGTCGTGGGTCAGCTCCGCGTCGTCGCCGGTCGGGAAGAGCACGACCTCGAAGTCGGGCGTAACGACGAGGTTGCCTACCCGCGGCGCATCCACCTCCGGCTCGACCATGCCCAGGGCCCGGGCGCCGATCCTGGTAAGGCGCATCGCGACCGGGTGCCCCATCGCGTCGTAGCCCAGATCGACGAGGCCTAGCAGGTAGAGCCGCTTGCGCACCCAGTTGACCAGGTGCCAGGCCATGCGCTGCAGGTCGTCGCCCGAGCTCGAGTGGCCGCCCGCAGTACGCGCCGCGAAGTACTCGTCCACGGCGAGCTCGTCGAGCCGGCACAGGTAAGTGTTCCGCGCCAGGAACGGCAGGTACATGATGTCGTACCAGATCCCAGGCTCGATGCGCCGCAGCATGCTGACGAACAGCTGGCGCATGCGCAGCTGGTGGTAGAGCTCACCGCCCAAGCCCGACTCCTCGAGCACGTAGTCGAGCAGCCGCGAGAGCTTGGCGTCGAGGTGCTGCTCCTCCCAATCACGTCCCTTGCCCGTCAAGGCGAAGGTGCGCTCGCCAGTGGACTCGATCAAGCTCTCGTGACGAGCAAAGCGGTAGATGAAGCCGAGCACATCTCCGCGCCCGAGCTCCCGGCCCGGGTTGGGGATCAGGTCCGAGAGGATGCGCTTCTCCGTCGTCTTGAAGATCTCTCCGCGCACGGTGAAGCGCACGTGGTTGTCGATGATGAAGGCGAGGAAGCGTGAGATGTTCGAGACGAGGTCGACCCCGAGGATCGCCTCGTCGTGGGGCGCGTCCGGGTCACCCGGTACGGCCACGCGCTTGAGCCAAGCCAGCGACACCTCGTTGAAGACGATCATGGTCTCGCCCGCGTGCTGGATGCCGTAGCGGCCCAGCTCCATCGGCTGCACCGTTCCGACCAGGGACTCCTCGAGGATCTTGGCCCAGCGCCTCCCGTTCCAGTGGGGCAGCTCGGTCTCCATCCGCTCGAAGAGGTGCCGGGGCAGGATGCCGCCGAACTCGAGTACGGCCTTCTCGGAGAGGTCGCGCAGGCCCTCGGGCAAGCGCTCGATGCGCGCCACGGCGGCGGCCTCCCCGGAGTACATCTTGTACATCTCACGCACGCGGCTCGGCGGCGTGTGCCGGCCACGGGCGGGTTCGTCGTAGAGCTTGTCGAGGTAGCCGCGCAGGGTGAACGCGTCGAAGATCCCGCGTCGCTCCGCGCGGCGCGCACGCAAGAGGCAGTCTCCGAGCTCCGCGGGAACCGCGTACGCCCGCGCGCCGCTCGACTCGACCCGCGTGGACTCGCCCTGCCGGATCAAGCCGCGACGTGCGAGCAGGGACAGGGCCGCCTCGAGGTCGTAGCTCGAGAGATAGGCCAGCGACTTCGCGCCGACCATGTCCTGCATCGTGCACTCATAGCGCGGGGCATCGAGCAGCAGGCTGAAGATGCTGTCGTGGCGTCGACCGAGCGCGGTCACGCGCTCGTGAACCCGCGCCCCGTCCCGCATCCACTCGAGGACCTCGTCACGGCACTGGCGCACGCCGCGTACCGAGGCCTTGGGGTCGCCAGACCAGAAGCGATACAGTTCGGTCAGGTCGGCCTTGCCGACCGCAGCCAGCAGGGACTCGAGGCTGGCCTTCCGGGCGCCCGACTTCTCGGGCCCGGCTGCCCTGGTGCGACCGGTCTTGGAGCTCGTTCGCGAACGGACGACCTTCTTGCGCGGCGGCTTGTCCGCACCGTGCCCTGACGGGGAAGGGCTCAACGGGCGGCTCCCGGCTCCGCTGCTTGCTGCGCGCTGACCTCCGCCAGGCGCGCAGCCTCGATGATCTGGTAGGTGTAGCCCTGCTCGGTGAGGAAGAGCTGCCGTTTCTCGGCGAACTCCTGGTCCCGCGAGCCAAGCGTCACCACGGAATAGAACCATGCCCCGGCGCCGTCGGACTTGGGCCGCAGGATGCGTCCGAGTCGTTGGGCCTCCTCCTGGCGTGATCCAAAGGTGCCCGACACCTGGATGGCGACGTTCGCATCCGGGAGGTCGATGGCGAAGTTGCCGACCTTGCTGACGATCAAGATGCGTTCCCGGCCTTCACGGAAGGCGGCATACAGGGTTTCCCGGTCCGAATTGGGCGTCTTGCCCGTGATCAGCGGTGCACCGATGTGCGCGGCCAGTCGGTTCAGCTGGTCGATGTACTGCCCAATGATCAGCACGCGGCCGTCCGCGTGCTTCTGGATCAAGCGCTCGAGGACCTCGATCTTGGCCGGGTTCTCCGAGGCGACACGAAACTTGGAGCGCGGACTCGCCGCGGCGTACTTGCTGCGCAGGGACGGGTCCAGCGGCACGCGCACCTCGACGCAGTGGGCTTCCGCGATGTAGCCCTGGCCCTCGAGCACCTTCCACGGCACGTCGTAGCGCTTGGGCCCGATCAGGCAGAACACCTCGTCCTCCTTGCCGTCCTCGCGGATAAGTGTCGCAGTCAGGCCCAGTCGCCGGCGCGCCTGCAGGTCTGCGGTGACCCGGAAGATCGGAGCGGGAAGAAGGTGCACCTCGTCGTAGATGACCAGGCCCCAGTTCTCCTTACCGAAGAGCTCGAAGTGTTCGAACTCGTCGGTCTTCGAGCGGCGCCAGGTGAGCA
>JAQBVH010000584.1 GCA_027623615.1 Planctomycetota bacterium
GAGGCCCACCCCGCCCGGCTTGCCGTCCCAGGCCTGCGCGCGGCTGGCGTCGATCACGACGCGGCCGAGCCGCTCGAGGTCCTCGCGGCTCAAGTGCTCCCAGAGGGACGCCGCCACGGCCAGGCCCGCCAGGTGTCCGGGATGACCGAGGATGTCACCCGGTTCGAAGGGGAAGTCCCGGTCCGCGTCGAGGCCATGGGGACCGAGCACCGGCAGGTGACCGCCGAACGCCTGGTGGGGTGCGTAGCAGTACCCGGCCAGGACCATCCCGTCGGCGGCGATGGGCAGGAAGTCGTCCCCCACCCGCAAGCAGGCCAGGGGTTGGCGCAGGCGCACGGGCAGCTCGAGACCATCCGGCCAGGCCACCTTGGGGGTCCCGACCTCGGCGACGAAGGACAGGGCTTCGACCCGCTGGATGAGGCTGCCCAGTCCGGCGTCGTCGCCCACCTCGAGCTGCCGCGCCTCCAGGAGGACCTGCTCCAGCTGCGAGGTCCAGGCCGGGGAGATCCACCGGTCCTGGGCGTGGAGCCGATAGCGGGTGACGTCGACCTGAGCGACGCCGCGCGCCCGGGCCTCGCTCTCGAGCCGCGCGACCAGCGAAAGGATGCCCACCAGCACGATGCCTAGCGGAATCCAGGCGGGGACTCGCCCGCGACGGGTCTCCCGGGAACGCGTGCGCGCCGCGGGCCGCCAACGGCCCACGGGAAGCACGGGACCGCCAAATCCCCCCATGGCGGTCACCTCATCAGTTCCGGGTCGGAACGATGTTCGCTTCGCCGGCTGTGGGCAGGGTGCTGCCGGCGTCGCGGGTGAGGGAGGTGGTTCCAGAACGCCGGCTGGCCTCTTCGATGTAGAGGTCCAGGGTGGTCTGGATTTCGATCACCTGATCGCGGGACAGGGTGATCGTCTTTGACGAACCCTGGGCGTGGAGCTCGTGCCCCAGGAGCCGTGACAGCACCTTGAGGTGCGCCAGGTGCCTGTGGAGCGGGTTGTGCTTGTTGTCCATGGCTGGTTCTCGCCCGCGCGGGTGGGCTGGAGGTGGCGGGAGGAGGTTGGTTCCGCCCCGCTCAGTCTGCTTAGATACCGACTGGACCGACCGGTCTCAAGCTTCCCTTGAAGGAGCTTTCCCGGCGGCGGTCCGCCAAGCCACCCCATGACACATGATCCCGAGCAGCGCGCAGAGCCATCGCGGACGGGTGTCGAGGGCACCGGTCGCAGCAAGCATGCACTCCAGCACGGGCGCCCGGTCAGCGTTCCCGACGAGGAACTCGACGGGCGCGGGCGGGTCGTGCGCTGGAAGGGGTTCACCCTCACCCGTTTCCAGATCGAGGCCATCTCGGCCATTCGTGATGGCAAGAACGTGCTCGTCTCTGCCCCGACAGGCGCCGGGAAGACCCTCGTGGCGGAGTACGCGATCGCCGATTCGGTCGCCCGGGGCAAGCGCTGCATCTACACGGCGCCGATCAAGGCCCTCTCCAACCAGAAGTACCGGGACTTCCGTGACGATCCGCTGGTTGACGTGGGCCTGATGACCGGGGACGCGACGATCCAGCCCGGCGCCCAGGTCCTGATCATGACCACGGAGATCCTGCGCAATGCGATCTTCGAGAACCCCGAGCTGCTGGCTGACGTGGAGTACGTCGTCTTCGACGAGGTCCACTACATGGACGATCGGGAGCGGGGCACGGTCTGGGAGGAGAGCCTGATCTTCCTGCCCCAGTCGATCCGGCTGGTCTGCCTGTCCGCGACGATCTCGAACGTCGAGGAGATGGGCAACTGGCTCGAGGAGGTGCGTGACGCCGGGTTGGCCCTCGTTCGGGAGGAGCGCCGACCGGTGCCCCTCTCGCACTGGTGCTGGACCGAGCGCAACGGAGCCTTCGAGCCTTCGCAGCTCGACCGCATCCGCAAGAAGGCCGCGAACGAGCCGGTCCCCCGGCGTCCGCGTCGTCCGCGGCGAGGTCGCGGTCGCGGTGGACGTGGCGGCCGGACCTTCGATCCGCCCCCGGATCCCGCGGCCCTCTTCGACGAGCTGACCGAGCGCAAGATGCTCCCCGCGCTGGTCTTCTCCTTCTCGCGCCGCGACTGCGAACGCCTGGCGCGCGTGTGCGAGGGTCGGCCGCTCCTGACCGAAGCCGAGGCCAAGCGCGCCGAAGATCTGCAGCTCGAGCTGTGCGACATCTTCCTGCTGAACCGCCGCGTGATGCGCGGTGAGATCCTGACGATGGCTCGCGCCGGCGTGGGCTATCACCACGCGGGCATGCTGCCGGTGTTCAAGGAGATCGTCGAGCGCATGTTCACCGCTGGTCTGCTCAAGTTCCTGTTCACCACCGAGACCTTCGCCCTGGGCATCAACATGCCCGCGCGCACGGCGGTGTTCAGCGGCCTCAAGAAGTTCGACGGCATCGACTTCGACTACCTGCGCACTCGCGACTACATGCAGATGGCCGGGCGTGCGGGACGGCAGGGCATCGACGACAAGGGCTTCGTCTACTGCGTGCTCGGCAACAAGGACTTGCAGGAGGCGCCGCTCGCGCGCCTCTTCGCCGGCAAGCCCGAGCCTGTGCGCAGTCGCTTTCGGTTGTCGTACTCGAGCCTCCTGCACCTGGTCGAGCACATGGGTCGCGACCTGGTGCCCGAGGCCTGGGAGCGCAGCTTCGCCAGCTTCCAGGCGCGCGAGAAGAGCCAGAAGGCGCGCGAACGTCAGCGGCACGAACAACGTCGCGCCGTCGAGCGGCATCTGAGCCTGCTCGACAAGTTCGGGTACCTGGACGGGGACAGCCTGACGCCGCGAGGTCGCATGGCGCGCATCCTGAACGGGTACGAGCTGCAGATGACCGAGCTGCTCTTCCGCGGCTGCCTCGAGGACCTGCCCCCGCGCGCCCTCGCGATCGTCGCCGTGGCCATGATCCACGAGGAGCGCCGCCGCCACGGACGCCCCTACGTGCCGTCACGCCTGTTCGGCAACGTGCGCAGCAACGTGACGCGGGTGGTCGGCGAGCTGGCCTCGGCCGAAGCCGGACTCGGCATCGAGCCCGGCCTCAAGCTCCCCGACTGGGGCCTGACGCCCTCGTTGATGGCCTGGTACGACGGCGCCGACATCGACGCGGCGCTCGAGCCCTCCGAGGCCACGGCCGGCGACTTCTGCCGCGTGCTGCGCATGTCGATCCAGCTCATGCGCAACGTGCGCCGCGCGATCGACAAGGAGTGGGACCTGTGGGACAGGCTCGGCGACGCGATGGACGCGATCAACCGCGACGAGGTCGACGCGCGCCGTCAGCTGGAGTTGGGGTAGCGCTCCGCAACCGCCCGCGGCGGCGTCAGGGTCGTCGCGCAGGGTCAGCTGGCCCTGGAGACCGGTCCAGTTGGGAGCCGCAGGACCGCAAACGCCCGCGCCGCTCTGGCGCTGGTCGGCCCCCGCCGAGGCGAGTCGACCCCTGGGACTCCGAGAGTCCCCATCTGCTGCACCCCCCAACGAGCACCGCCCGCGGCACCAG
>JAQBVH010000585.1 GCA_027623615.1 Planctomycetota bacterium
TGAGCAGCTACCGCCAACAGCGCTCGAAGCTGCTCCTGCGCCGCGAGGACATCGCGGCC
The DNA here is from genome assembly GCA_027623615.1 of Planctomycetota bacterium. GTDB lineage: Bacteria > Planctomycetota > UBA1135 > UBA1135 > JALWOP01. The sequence continues at coordinate 60 of JAQBVH010000585.1, forward strand.
GCGGAGGCTTCGTTGACCGACACGCGCGGCAATCGGTACCTGCGCCCGAGCGTGTCCTCGTGGCGCCACGGCAGCCTACGCCGCGAGCCGAACTCCCAGCGCCTCGACTTCTGGTCGAAGCTCGAGGAGTGGGACAAGGTGCTCGAGCTCTACGAGACCGAGCCGCGGGTGTCGACGGGCATGCCCTGGGACCAGCGCTGGTACGAGGCGCGGCTGCGTTCGGGCGAGGAGGAGGCGGTGCTCGAGGAGCTCTGGCGGCGGGTCGCCGACCCAGCCGAGGACCTGTTCCAGCAGGGCGGCGGCTCCTCCAAGTACATGGGCTACTCGGGCTACGGCTACGGCTACGGCGGCGGCCTCAGCAGCTTCGGTGGGATGGGCCACCGCGGCTCGACGTTCGAGCAGCTCCTGGTCCAGTTCCACTCCGAGCGCGGCACGATGGACACGCTGCGCCAGCTGGTCGAGGGCGCGCTGCGGCGGAACCCGAAGCACGGCAGCCTCAAGAACATGCTCCACTCGCTGATCCAGCGGGAAGAGCAGTGGACGCTGCTGCTGCCTGAGGCGGAGGAGCAGCTGGCGGAGGATCCCTGGGACGAGAACGCGATCAACCGGGTCGTGGAACTCTACTTCCAGCTGGGGCGCTACGAGGAGTCCGTACCCCTGCTCGAGCAGGTGCTGCGCCAGTCCCAGGCCGCCATCCTCGACTCGGTAACGGGGTGGAGCTGGCACAGCTGGGAACGCACGAGCGGCCCGGTGCGGTTCACGTTCGCGAGCTCGAGCGGGAGGATGGGCTACGGTTCGAGCTACTCGAGCTACAACTCCAGCTCGGGTTGGGGTGGTGCTGCGGATCACGCCCGGCGCCGGCTGATCGTCGCCCTGCGCAAGACGGGACAACTCGACCGTGCTGTGGAGCTCGAAGCGCGTGAACTCGAGGGCCGGCGCGCCCAGGGCCTGGACGGCGCGGAGCCCGACTCGGCCCTGCCGCCCTTGTTCGTGGCCGCGGAGCTGTACGAAGAGGCGGAGCAAATTCGCCTCGCGCAGCTCGAGGAGCGGATCGCGGGGATCGATCCCGAGGAGGAAGAGGACCGCGCCGTTCAGGAGGACAGCCTGCGCGGCAACGTCTACGAGACTCTGGCCGCGATGTGGCGCGGTGCAGGCGACGAGGAGCGCGCTGTTGCGTACGCCAAGCAGCGGCTCGAGGTCACCAACCGAGAGATCGCACGCACAGAGGCCAAGGCCGCGGAGCGGGGCGACGACCCGACGGCGTGGAGCTATGGCCGTCGCGCGGACCTGCGCGCGCGGCTGCTCGGCGACCTCGTCGGCGCGCGGGCTGACCTCGAGCGGTACGACGAGCTGATCGACGATCCGGACGAGGTCCATGACACGACGATCGCCTGGACCTGGTACCGCGTCGGCGATCCGGCGCGCGCCGCCAGGATCTTCGAGAACGAGGTCGAGCGACGGCGCTACAGGTGGTACGACTGGTCCGCAGACATTCACCTCGGGCTGCGCCTCGCGCAGGCAGCGGCGGGGGAAGAGCTCACCGACCTCGACCGCCGCACGATCCGCAGGGCACTGTTCCAGCTCACGGACAACGAGTTCGAAGCCCAGGCGCGCGAGTTGCTGGGTGAGAGCGAGTGACCCGCGAGAGCGGGGCCGCACCCCAACGTGGCGCGGCCCCGCCGGATTCCTCGGGTTTCCTCGGATGGGGAAGCTCCCGAGCTGTGCCCGAAGAGTTCGTAGGTGGGAGTACCGGGGGTACCCTGCCGCGACACTTCCCCCCACTCACCCCCGACGGGCAACAACACCGCGTGACTGGCGCTGAGTGGGAGGAAGTGTCGCGGCACCGTATTCCCACCCTCGCGTATGCTGAGCCCTCGGCGCAACTCATCACGGAGGTCCTCGCGAGCGACCTGCCCGCGAACCAGTTCGGCTACTTCCTGGCCAGCCAGACCCAGGACTTCGTGCAACAACCCGGCGGGAGCCAGGGCAATCTCTGCCTCGGCGGCACGCTTGGCCGGTTCACCGAGAGCCTGATGACCACGGGGGCTCTTGGAGAGCTGAGCTACCAGGTCCCGATCGACGCGCTGCCATCCCCGCTGCCCACCGGCGTGCGACCGGGCGAGACCTGGAACTTCCAGACGTGGTACCGCGACGTCGGCGCAACCTCCAACTTCACGCAGGTGCTAAGCGTGACGTTCGAGTGAAGAGAGCGGGAGTACGGTCGCTATCTGGGCGTGCTTGGGGCGGCCTCGCGGCGGTACAGCCAGACGTAGCCGTGGGCGTCGAACTCGCCGTCAACCACCTGGACATGGGCGTCGCCCACCAGGAGGTCAAGGTCTCCGTCGCCGTCCCAGTCGCAGACCTCGACCTGGGCGCTCTTGCCGCGGCCGAGACCCTCGTCCTGGGAGGACTGGACAAGGCGGCGTGGCGTCTCGAGCTCGGGCTCTTGCTTCGTGCCCACGTTCTCGAACCAGAAGACCTCGCCGGCCTTGTTGCCAGAAACGAGGTCGGTCAGACCGTCGCCGTTCCAATCGACCGCGATCGGCATCGCGTAGCCGCCGGGGACGACCGCCGGCTGGTCGTCGGCCGTGCGCAGGGTGACAGCCTCGGTGGCGTAGGCGAAGGCCTTCGGGGTGCCCCTGTTCTCGCGTAGGAACAGGCCGCCCGCGTCGTTGCCCACGATCAGGTCGAAGTCGCCGTCCGCGTCCCAGTCGAGGGGGAAGGCGGAGTAGGCGCGGCCGGGCGGGCCGTCCGCCGGCTCTGAGCCGCTCGTGTGCGCGCGATCTGTAGGGTGATAAAAGCGACCCGTGTGCATCAGGCCGCCCTCGGCGTCGTTCAGGAGCACGGGCTGGCCGTCCCCCTCGAAGCCCCCAGGGATCCAGTAGGGCACTCCCACGTAGGTGCCGCTGACCAGGTCCTGCTCACCGTCACCGTTGAGGTCCGCGAACCGCGGACTGATGCCGACGCATCACCAATTCCAGAACTTGACCGCCTCGCCCTTCACCTTGACATGCCCCTGGTGCTCGTAGCGTGGCTCGCCGCTCTCGGCGACGTTGCGGTACCAGCGCAGATGGCCGCTGATGCTGGTCACGATCAGGTCGGCGCGGCCGTCACCGTCGTGGTCAGTCACCCAGGGTCCGGCGTAGGCGGTGTCGTCGGTGATGTCGATCGGGGCTCCGTCGGCCTCGAGGCGGACGGGCTGACCGAGGTGGTCCTGCGCGCCGGGCAGCGCGAGGAGGGCGAGTGTGATCGCAGCGGTCATGGCGTTCTCCCTGGCAAAAAAAAGAGGTCACTTCGAGGGTTCGAATCTACCTCCCCTGCGATGAGGGACGACGCTCCGGCTACAGGATTCCCGAGGAACCCTCGGCCCGCTCGAGGCGCCGAACGAAGTCCTACTTTCCCCCGTACTCGTTCGTCGGGTTGCGGTACATGCC
>JAQBVH010000586.1 GCA_027623615.1 Planctomycetota bacterium
CTCGCGGCCTCGAGGGTGATCGGATTCGGCGGCGGGGGCGCCGAGAGCAAGGCGAGGGCGAGCGCGATGGGACCAAACATGGATCCATCCTAAGCCGGAGTTCGGCGCTGCCCCGTAACGGGAGCGTCGCCGCCCGCTCCATCCGCGTCGAGGGGGTTAGAATCCGGCCATGCTGGCCCTGATCGGGAACCTGGACATCCTGGAGCTCATCGTGATCGCTGCGGTCGCGGTGATCGTCTTCGGGAAGCGGCTGCCCGAGGTGGCGATGCGCGGCGCCGCGCAGGTCATGCGCCTGCGCCGGGAGGTCGCCAAGATGTGGCGCGAGGCCGGGCTCGAGGACGAGCTACGCAAGGTGCGCCATGAGCTGGAGCACGCGGTCCCGACCGACATCTCGGCCCAGGCGCTGATCGAGGCCGCCGAGCGCGAAGCGGATAAGCAGCGCGAGGGCGCGCTCGGCATCTCCCCGCACGACGTGGGTGCCCTGGATCCGCTCAGCCGTGAGGCGCTCGAAGGGGAGCCGGGGAGCGAGTTCGAGCACGAGCACTACGGGCACCACCACGAACAGCCCGGCGACGAGGACTCCATGGAGGACCTCGCCGAGGAGTACAGCGCGGACCCGTCGATGCAGGAGCAGCAGCTGCCCTGGGGCGGCGAGCCGGGAGACGGCGAGCCCGGCGACGAAGAGGCCCACGGCGCCGTCGTCGCGGAGGAGCCCGCGGATCCCACCCTCCAGGCGCGTACCGAGCCGACGGGCGAGGACGACCTCCTCGACGACGAGGACGACGCCGAGGAGAAGGAGTCGGCCTGAGCGTGTTCCGGCTGGGCTACAACACCAACGGACTCGCCCATCATCGACCCCTCGACGCCCTGCGGCTGGTCGCCGAGCTGGGGTACGAGGGGTTGGCGTTGACTCCGGACGTCGGCCAGCTCGACCCCGCGCGGCTCGACGCCACCGAGGTGGCTGATCTGCGCAAGTGGTCCGACGAGCTGGGTGTGTCGATCGCGATCGAGACGGGTGCGCGCTTCGTCCTCGACGCGAGGCGCAAGCACCGGCCGAATCTGATGACCGCCGAAGCGGTAGGGCGTCAGCGCCGTGTCGACTTCTATCGGCGTTGCCTCGACCTGGGCGCGGAGCTCGGGGCGCAGGTGCTCTCCCTCTGGGCTGGCGACGTGGAGGGTGGCGCGGTGCTCCAGGATGCGGCGCTCCAGGACGACGCCGACCCCCTCCTCGAGCGGCTCGCCGAGGGTCTGCGGCCGGTCCTCGCCCATGCGCGCGAGGTGGAGGTCACCGTCGCCTTCGAGCCCGAGCCCGGCATGTTCGTCGAGCGACCTAGCGGCTACCTGCGGCTGCTCGAGGTCCTCGGCGACGACGGGGACGAGCTGGGACTGACCCTCGACGTCGGGCACCTGCTGGTCACCGGAGACCTGCCCGTCCCCGATCAGATCCGAGAGCTCGCCCCGCGGCTCGTGCACGTGCACCTCGACGACATTGCAGGCGGCGTCCACGAGCACCGCATGTTCGGACAGGGCGAGCTGGACCTCGTCGGCACCCTCGCCGCCCTGAGCGAGGTTGGTTTCGACGGCATGGCCGCGGTCGAGCTCTCGCGCGACAGCCATCGCGGCGCCGCAGCGGCCGAGGAGGCCATGCAGCACCTGCGCAGGGCGATCGTCGGCCAAAAATAGGGCGGATCGCGAAGCACCCCAGCGCTCGTGGTCGAGAGGTCCGCTCCTACTGCATCTTGTGACCCACCCACCCTGGAAGACCGGCCAACGGGGCTCGAAGTCACGGCGCTGCCTTTGAAAAGCATCCAAAACCGCATTCCTTACTGCGGCTGAGATGGTGGCCTTTGGCTGCCCTCGTTCGACTAGCACGGCCCCGTCCGCGCCGATTCCCGGTGGCCGGGGGTACGCAACGGCCTCGGTTGCGCCGAATGTGAAGGGGTGTTGAACTTGATGCGCCGAAACGCGCGTCAACGGCTTCGGAACCAGTGTCCGAGTCGAATCCCATGAGCCAACCGCAAGGCCAGAGCCGGGTCTGCCCGACCCGCACCGACGACCGACCGGTCCTGTTCGCCCACAAGGTGAGCAAGTCCCAGTGCCAGGATCGTCAGCGCGGCAGCTACCACAAGTGCTTCTCCTGCGTGCACAACAACTCGTGGGCGGCCTCCACGGGCAAGGACCCCCGCGTCGCACGAGCGGCCCCCACCGGAACCGCCGAGAAGAGGCCCGAGGGCCCCGAGAAGAGCGAGCTCGTGGCGGCCGCGGCCGCGCCGCGAGTTGGGGACTGAGCCGCCTGCCGGCTGACCGGGGCCGCTGAGGATCGGCGCCTGGCGGGAGCACGGGCGCTGCCTCAACTCGGGGCACGAGAGCGTCGATCGCATCGAGGCTGCGCGCGGCGACCCCGTTGGGGCCGCCTACGCCGCTTCCTGCGGAGGCGTGAGTGTTGCTTGACGCCACACCTGACGGTGTGACGACAGGAGCTTGCACCTGTGGCGCAAGCTCCTGGGCGACCCCCACGGGGCCGCCCAGGGATCGAAGGCGTGCTACGGGCCCCGAACACCCCCATCGTGGCGGGGCGTGTAGCTTGGTCCGGCTCGGAGCCTCAACCCGGATCCCCACACCATGATGCGCGTTCCCCACGCGGCGGCGCTCGCCGCCGGCCTGCTGCTCTCGTCCGTCCCTGCCCTGGCCCAGCTCGACGGGTTCACCTCGATGCGCGCGCGCTCGATCGGACCGGCGGGCATGTCCGGTCGCGTGACCGCGATCTGTGGCCTTGAAGCGAACCCCAGCACGCTGTACGTCGGCACCGCCTCGGGCGGCCTGTGGCTGACCCACGACGATGGGCTGACCTGGGAGACGCTCTTCGACAAGGAGCGCGTCGCCTCGATCGGCGCGGTCGCGATCCACCCCGACCGCCCCCAGGTGGTCTGGGTCGGCACAGGGGAAGCGAACCCGCGCAACTCGGCCTCGGTCGGCAACGGCGTGTACAAGTCGATGGACGGAGGGCAGACCTTCGAGCACCTGGGCCTCGATCGCACCGAGAAGATCGCGCGCGTGATCCTGCACCCCGAGCAGCCTGGCACCGCCTGGGTCGCCGCCCTCGGCACGACCTGGGGCGAGAACCCCGAGCGCGGCGTCTACAAGACGACCAACGGCGGCGCGAGCTGGGAGCAGGTCCTCTACCTCGACGAGCGCACCGGCTGCGCGGACCTGGTGATCGACCCCTCGAACCCGGACCGCTTGGTCGCTGCCATGTGGCAGCACCGGCGCACGCCGGACTTCTTCACCTCCGGTGGTCCCAGCTCGGGCCTCTACGTGACCGACGACGGCGGCGCGCACTGGACCAAGCGCACGGCAGCCGACGGCCTGCCCAGCGGTGAGCTCGGACGCATCGGCCTGGCGTTCTGCGAGGGGACGCCGAACGTGCTCTATGCCCTGGTCGAGAACGAGGGCGAGAACGCGACCCTGCGCTCGGACAACGGCGGG
>JAQBVH010000587.1 GCA_027623615.1 Planctomycetota bacterium
AAGGGCTGCACCAGGTGCTCGGCGAAGAACTCCTGGGAGACCCCGAAGCGCACGCGCAGCGTGACCTCCTGGCCGACCATGGGGCGCGCGGGGGTCGCCTCCCACTCGAGGTAGGCGACGCCGTCGTCCGTGCGGTCGACGTGGTCGAACAGCTCCTCGTCCTGGGCCGAGACAGCCGGACAGAGGAGCAGTACGCAGAGGTGGAGTTGCAGCAGGCGGATCACGGGCGTGGTAGGCGGGCGACAGAGTCTAGTTTCAGGATCCACCGCGGACACGCGTAACCGCAGCCTCATCTCAAACGCGTTGAGCGGCAGAGACTTGGTGCTCGCCCCAGACCAAGGCCACGCAACCCAAGCACCATGACTCCCAAGACCCCCCTCCTGCTCCTCCTCGCAGCCCCCGCTCTCTCCCAGGACGAGGTGCGCATCACCGAATACATGTACAAGGGCCTCTCCGGCGAGTTCCTCGAGATCACCAACGTCGGCGCGGGCGCCGTGGATCTCACCGGCTGGAGCCTCGACGACGTCGACGCCGTGCCAGGCACCCTCGACCTGAGCTCCCTCGGGGTGCTCGCACCCGGTGAGTCCGCCGTGATCACCGAGGCCGACTCCAGCATGTTCGCAGCGGCCTGGGGCCTGGTCGGCGTCAAGATCCTGGGCGGCAACTTCGCCGCCAACCTCAAGCGCAACGACGCGATCCACCTCTTCGGCGCGTCGCTGCTGGAGCACGACACGCTCGAATACGGAGACGAGGACTTCCCCGGCTCGCTGCGCACGGACGCGATCAGCGCCTTTGCCTGCGACGAGGTCCTCGGCGAGGACTTCGTGTTCGGCTGGCTCGAGTCCGTGGCCGGTGACGCCCATGGCTCGGTCGCGTCTGCGCAGGGCGACGTCGGCAGTCCCGGATCCCACGTCGCCGTGGAGTGCGACATCTACGCGTACTGCACGGCCGAGGACAACTCGACCGGCGAGCCGGCGGAGATCTTCGCGTCGGGGAGCTTCGACCTGCTGGACAACGCCATGCTGTTGACGGCCTCCGCGCTTCCGATCGACCAGTTCGGCTACTTCCTCTGCAGCCAGACCCAGGCCTTCGTCGCCCTGCCCCCCGGCAGCGAGGGCAACCTCTGCCTCGGCGGTACGATCGGCCGGTTCGTGAACGACGTGCAGAACTCCGGCCTCGTCGGGGAGATCTCGATCGCGATCGACCTGACCGCGTTGCCCCTCAGCCCCGCCCACGCCGTCGTGCCGGGCGAGACCTGGAACTTCACCGCCTGGTACCGCGACCTGAACCCGGCGGCGACCTCGAACTTCACGAACGCGGTCTCGGTCACTTTTGATTGAGGCCGGAGCACGGTGGCCGTCACCATCCTCCGCTCCGCGAACGGCGCGATCCCATCCGCCCCCGCCCGCTCCCGCGTTCGCCACGGTCGGTCGCCGTCGATCGCCGCCCGCCCTCTCCGAACCCGCCTCGCCTTGGCTGACAGCTCCGGCACCCCTCGGGCACCCGCAGCCCCTCGCACCTCCGCCCCCGCCTGCTCGTCGCCCGGTGGGGATCGACGGCGGTCCGCGGTGGCGAGCGAGGGTGCGGGCTCCTCTCGTCACGCCATTGGCTGGAGCCCGAGCCAGCCCTCCCTGCCGCCTACGCCAACCTTGCGTCGCGTCAGGGGGGCTGAGCCTGCATCGGCGCCAATGCGCCTGGATCGCCGCCCCACGCATGTGTCCCCGTCCCGCTCCCTGGCTAGGCTGGTCCCTGCCCTCTCCCAGGTGACCCCATGCCCCCGAACAAGACCCTCGCTCTCCTGCTCGCTGTCCCGCTGGCCTCGTCCACCCTCGTCCTCGGCCAGGACGACCCGGCGACGCCCCCGACCCAGCAACAACCCCAGCAACAACCCCAGCGCCCGGCCCCCGGGACCCGCGAGGCCATGTGGCCGGCCCCGAGCGCCGCGGACTGGGCCAAGCCCTGCTTGATCCAGTGGGAGCGCAGCTGGGAGGACGCCCTCGCGGTCGCCGAGGAGACGGGCAAGCCCATGCTGGTCTGCGTCAACATGGACGGCGAGCTCGCGAGCGAGCACTACGCCGGCGTGCGCTACCGCATGCAAGAGATCGCCGACCTCTACGCGCCCTACATCTGCGTCATGGCCTCGGTCTACCGGCACAACCCCAGCGACTACGACCACGAGGGCAACCGCATCCCCTGCCCGCGCTTCGGGCACGTCACCTGCGGAGAGCACATCGCGATCGAGCCCGTGCTCTACGAGAAGTACTTCGAGGGCACGCGCGTCGCGCCGCGGCACATCATGATCGAGCTCGATCGCGAGGAGCAGTACGACGTGTACTACGCCTTCGACACCCAGTCGGTCTTCGACACGATCGTCCAGGGCGTCCAGAACCGCGAGAACCCGATCCCGCCCGTGAACCGCGAGGACCGGCCGATCGAGGAGCGCGTGAACAGCCGCGCCCACCTGGACAAGGTCGCCGTCGAGCAGGCCTTCCGCGCGGGCGACGTAAGCGTGCGTCGCAAGCTCCTGCGCAGGGCGGTCGAGGCCAGGGACAACGCCTCGGTGGACCTCTTGCGGCTGGCGATCTTCGGCTTCGACGTCGAGCTGGCCAGGCTGGGCCGCGAGGGGCTGCTCTACTCGAACTCCGAGAAGGCGATCGACCTGATCGGCGAGGCCCTGCGCGTACCGCTGCCGACGGAGGAGCGCGAGCGCTTGATCGCCGCCCTCGAGCGCTTGGGCGAGACCTACCCGCGCGCGCGCACCCTCGCCCGAGTGCACACGGGCCTCGGCGGAGACTCCCAACTCGTCGACCTCGACGGTTGGTCAGAGGTCGAGGCCGGCCGCCCCCAGCCGCGGGAGTGGTCTGCCCTCGAGTCCGCGGTGGACTACAGCACCCAGCGTGCGACGAGCGCGCCCGAGGACGGCGCGGCCCACCTCGACGTCGCCGAGTCGACCCTGGCGATCGCGGTCGACCCGCGCCGCACGGGCGGACTCATCACGGGCGCGCGGACGGATCAGAAGTTCAGCGAGCTGCTCTTCCTGGATGCCCAGGCCTCGGCGCGCAAGGCCGAACAGCTGGGGGCGACCGGTTGGCGCCTGGACGCGATGCTGTCCCTTACCGCCTGGTACCTCGGCGATCGCGAGGAGGGCTACCGGCGGGCGGAGCAGGCCGTGGCCGCGCTTCCGGCTGGCGCCCAGGACTGGTCCGCGATGGGCGTCCTGTCCCTCTTCGCCGACCAGCGCCGCCGCGACATCACCCAGGCCTTGCGCGCGAGGGAGGAGTGGCCCCCGGCCTGGTTGACCGACCTGCACGCAGCCTACGCCGTGCTGGCTCGCCACCCCTACGGGACCGACGGCCTCGTGATCGACCAGATCGACTTCTTGAACTACATGGGCGCGTTCGCGCCGGCAGCGCAGCTCCTCGACGTGGGCATGCAGCGCTTCCCGGACTCGGCGCTGATGCACGATCGCCTGCGCAGCCG
>JAQBVH010000588.1 GCA_027623615.1 Planctomycetota bacterium
GCATGCGCGGGCCAGTCTAGCTCGGCTCGACCGATCCCCAACGACGGTGTGGGAGTTTGCTGGAGTCATGCGGTCCAAGCGGCGATGTGCTCGACGAGATCCGCGTCGCACCTCCAGCCCCCGAGCGCCTCGGGCAGTTCCCGACGAGCCTTCCGGTCCAGTGCTACTCGTACACGATGCGGACGAGTTCCTCCCAATCGAAGCCCGAGAACGTCAACGCGGTCCTGCGCACAGCCTCAGGAGCCGCCCTCAGGTTCCTCGTGAGTTCGCGAAGGAAGCGACCCGCAAGCTCCGGGTCTCCCAGCTCCGTCGCGACGAGGACGCGCCGGACACTTGGAGCGCCTAGTGGAAGAGGGCGAGAGCCTCGTCGTCCGTGGCCAGCTGCCGGGCAGTCCGATGCGGGTCAGAGCCGCGGTCGACGATCACGGGGCCTCTTCAGTTCGAGGCGGTGCTCCCCGCACCTCGAGCCCTGCTCCACGTCGCGCGTCCTCGAACAGGCGGCGGTAGGTCGGCCACCCCTGGGGAGGTCGCAGCCGCATCGGCGAGGGCAAGATCATCAGCCTGCACCACTCGGGCTTCTCCCAGTGGGTCGTTCGTGCCAGGCTCACGCCCGCCATGCCCCGATTGAGCCACGGCTCCTGCGACGCGGCCACATGCATTTTGCGGAACTGCCCGAGTCCGGAATGGCGCCCCGCGACCTCCGGGGTTGCCATGGAGGAACCGGTCATGACCAGCCCCGAAGCACTGCTCGCCCACGCCGCCTGGGTCGAACGCCTCGCGCAGCGCCTCGTGCGCGATGACGCGCAGGCTGCGGACGTCGTGCAGGAGACCTGGTTGCAGGCCCTGCGCAAGCCGCCCGCGGGAGGACCGACCCGCGCCTGGCTCGGGACCGTGCTGCGCAACACGGCGCGGCGCTCGGGGCGCAAGGAACAGGACCGGTTGCACGCCGAACGTGAGGGCGCGCGCGCCGAGACCCAGCCTGACGTGCAGGCGGTCATCTCGCGCGCCGCGCTCTCCCAGGAGGTCGTCGGGGACGTGCTGGCCCTCGAGGAGCCCTACCGTTCGGTCGTCCTGTTGCGCTGGTTCGAAGACCTCGGGCCCAGCGAGATCGCGCGCAAGCTCGATCGGCCGGTGTCCACCGTGAAGACCCAGCTGCAACGCGGGCATGAGCACCTTCGCCAGCGGCTCGCGGAACGGCACGGGGACGAATGCTGGGGCCTCGCGCTGCTGCCGCTGTTGCACCCGCGCCGCAGCGTGCCCCTGACGACGATCGTAGCGGTCCTCGCGATTGCCATTCTCGCAGCGTTGGCGGCCTGGCGCCCATGGCAAGCGTCATCCCCGGACGGCGTGACGACCAGCCTCGCCGGCGTGGGGATCGCCGACCAGCCCCTGCGGCCCGCCGCCGGGTCGACACGCGCGTCGAGCGCCCTGCGCATCGTCGACCCCGCCGGTCGACCGATCTCCGCGCTTCCGATCCGGCTGGTCTCGCCGCGCAGCGCTGAGATCTCCCCCACTCTACTCTCCGTCGGCAACAACGAGCCCAAGGTCCTCGAGACGGAGACGGACGCGCAGGGCGTGCCCGTCCTGACCGAGGGCGACACGTTCACCGACGATGATCTGCTCGGCTGCACGATCGAACCGAACACGCCGGGTTGGATGCTCATCGGCGACGGATTGTTGCCCGAGGCCGCTGAGCAGTCGCGCGAGCGCCGCTGCGTGATCGCTCGGACCACCGAAGTGACGGGCATCGTGCGCGGCATGGACGGGACCGGCCTCCCCCGCGCGCGCCTGAGCGTACAGGTCCGTCGCGACGCGCTGCCTCGCTTGCCCTATCGACTCGACCCGCAGCCGGGCGGCGCCCTGGGCCAGACCTGGGAGAGCTGGACCATGGCCGGCGACGACGGCCGCTACGCGTTCGAGGTCCCGGCGGGCCCGGACTTCCTCATCCTCGCCCACGCAGACGGTCACACGGGTCTGCTGCAGCCCGCCCCGGGCGCCGGCAAGCACACCCCGACCCTGGACTTCGACCTCCTGCCGCGCACCGACGAGGGCAGGTGGGTCGCCGGGTTCGTCCTCGACGAGGACTCCGGTCCGGTGGCCGGCGCCCTGGTCGACTTCGGGTACGAGCAGGATCGCACCGATGCCAGGGGGCGCTTCCGCGTGCGCCTGATCGGCGCCGACAGCGAGCACGTGCTGACCGCGTTCCAGCGCGGTCGTCGCCCTGCCGTGGTGAAGGGCCTCGCGCCCGCGCTGCAGAGCGCAGGCGGTCAGCTCGATGGCTTGCTCCTGTGCATGCGGGACGAGCCACTCACGATCCGTGGCCACGTCCGCCGCGCCGACGGCTCGGCCTGCGTCGGTTGGTTCCTCACCCTGCGCGATGGCACACCGTTCGGATCCTTCGGCTCCTCGATCGAGCATGAGAGCAGCGGCGCGGACGGCATCGGTATCTCGAGCGCTGACGATGGCAGCTTCACCTTCGGCGGCCTGATGGATCGCGAGTACGAGCTCCTCGCCCACGACGAGGACGACACCTACCTCGCCGTCGTCGCCCGACGTATCCGCGCGGGCACCCAGGATCTCGAGCTCCTCGTCCACGAGGACGCGCTGCGCCCGCGCCAGACCGGGACGATCCTCGACGCCCGCGGCAATCCCCTTGCCGGTCACACCGTCGGCGTCTCGGTCGACGTCTTCTGGAACGGCTTCACCGGCATGTCCGGCCAGGGCCGCGGAGTGACGGCCGACGACGAGGGCCGCTTCGTCCTCGAGAACATCCCCTGGCGCGACGTGAAGCTCGCTGTCTGGGGGCCGGACGTCGAGGACCCGATCGAGCTGCCCTTCCCCGTCGAAGGCAGCGATCCGATCCTGCTGGTCCCCGTCACCTACCGGCTCGACGTCAGACTGCCGAAGCGTGGCGATCACGCCTTCGAACTGCATGGCGTCGGCTACGGCGCGGGGGCCGGGGTGCTCGGCCTCGATCGCAGCGACGTCCTGGTCGAACCCCTCGAGTTCCAGATCCATCAACCGAACTACATCGGCACGCGCACCCGCTGCTCGGCCAGCGAGGACGGACGCCGGCACGCCGTCCACGTCACGGGTGAGCCGACGGAGCTGGTCTGGTTCGAGGACGAGGTCGAGCGCGCCCGCATCCCCATCCATCCCACCCGTGGCGCCGTTCTCGAGGTGGACCTGCGCAACGAATGAGGCTGAAACGCGTGTTTCTGTCCGGAATCGGGGGCGGAACCGCCTGCGGGGCCCTACCCTGCGGACCTCACGAACACGCGTCCCAACGCCTTACCATGCAGATCATCGAGAACGCTGTCGCCTCCATCCAATACACCCTGAAGAACGGCGAAGGCGAGGTCCTCGACCAGTCGCCGCCGGGCCAGCCGATGCCCTACCTTCACGGCGCCCAGAACATCATCCCCGGGCTCGAGGTCCGCCTCGAGGGCAAGTCGGCCGGCGACAAGGTCGAGGCGGT
>JAQBVH010000589.1 GCA_027623615.1 Planctomycetota bacterium
ATCATCCCGCGCCAGCGGAAGCCGAAGAAGTCGTCGCGATCCCGCTCTGCGATGTCGAACGAGCCCGTCGAGCCCGTGCGCTTGGCCGACAGACCGTCCCAGTCGACCGGGAGCTGCGGGAACGCATCCTCGAAGTACTCGTAGTTGAGCCCCTCGGCCTCCTCGTAGCGCCACTCCCCGAGGGAGGTCTGGCCGCGCAGGAGGTACTGGGCCACGTCGCGGGCCTGCTTCTGCTCGAGGCCCAGGTCGGGCATGCGACCCGAGGGCCGCACCGCCACCGGGTCGAGCAGGAACGCGGTCAGCGCGTCGATGGTCGTCTTGCCCGCGATCCAATCGAGCTCCAGCGGGACGTCCGGATGCGGCAGGGTCCCGGCTGGGATGAAGAACTCCTCGTCCTCGTCATCGTCCTCGATCTCCACGGGCTCGTCGTCGTCCCCGCCGCCGTCCTCCTGCTCGGCGAACAGCTCGGCCAGCGTCCAGTCGAGCTCCCAGAGCTCCTCCTGGGGGCGGTGGCAGGCCACGCAACCGACCTCGTGGAACGTCCTGCGGCCGCGCTCGATGGCCGATAGGTGCGCGGCCCGCGGGCTGCGGTCCATCGGCTCGCCGAGGCCCATCAGGAAGTGGGTCAGGGCGTCGACTGCCTGGGCGCGATCGTCCGCGGACAGGTGCGCCAGCTGGTCCGGCATGCGCCCCATCGGGTTGGTGCCCGAGGGGTCCTCGAGGTACGCGCGCAGGTAGTCGGGGTGCACGCGCGAGGCGACGTCGTCGAGACGCGGCGCCAGCTGCGGCGCCAGGCGCTCGGCGACCACTTCATCGGCGCGGTGGCAGGCGATGCAGTTGAACTCGCTGATCAACCGCTCGCCGCGGGGAAGGGGATTCTCGGCCTCCTGCGCGAGCGCAGGGGCCACGAGAAGCAAGTAGAGAGAGATGCGCATCGTGATCGCGTTGCGGGTCGACCCTGCCCACGAGGGTAGCGATGCGCACTGGGCCGATCAGGATGCAACATGGGCAAGTTGCACCCTCGGTTCGGGCCTCGCGCCCCCGGGAGGCCCGTGACCATACCGAGACAACAGGTTTTTCCGTGAGGCCTTGCGTCCGCGGGAGGACATTCCGAAAGATGCTCCCGGCCCCTCCCGCTCTCTCCCCATGTTCAACCTCAACGTCTACTGCCGCCGGACCCTGAACACGATTCCGCCCCGAGCGCGGTCAGCACGGATCCTCCAAGCCCGCCCTGAGTGTCATCTCACGACCCTTGCGGCGGGCTTCGTCATGCCAGGGGGTGAAGGTTGAAGCGCCGTGTGGGCTTGGGCGTCTTGCTCTGGACGCTCCTGATCTCCTTGGCGCACGTTCAGCTCAACGTCGGCTGGGGGGACAAGCGCCAGGAGCTGATCATCGGCTTCCTGCCGGTGACATGACACCTCACCTGCCCGGTCACCAGTTGGGTGACAGAGCACTCCGACGAGGGCTCCCTCTTCAGCTCTCTGAAATTCGGAGACTGGCCGACGGTCAAGGAGGCGCTGATCGGCAAGAAGATCGGGGGGGTCTTCATCCTGGCTCCCCTGGCCATGCAGCTGGTCGCCGACGGGGTGCCGATCAAGGTGGTCTACCTGGGCCACCGCGACGGGACCGGGATCGTGGTGGGCAAGGACTCGCCCATCCACGACTTCGGCGACCTGCGCGGCAAGGTGGTCGCCATCCCCAGCCGCTATGCGAACCAGAACATCCTCATGCATCGCATGATGGACAAGTGGGGCATGCCCCACGACTCGATCGAGCTGCGCGAGCTCCCGCCCCCCGAGCACCCCACCGCCCTGCGCGCCGGCGCCATCGACGCCTACATTGTCGGGGAACCCTTCGCCGCCAAGGCCGAGGTCGAAGGCTTCGGGCGGGTCCTCTACCACACCAAGGACATCTGGCCCGACTTCATCTCCTGCGTGTTGGTGGTGCGCGAGGATCTGATCGATGAACGGCGCGAGCTGATCCAGGAACTGGTCGATGGCATCGCCAAGTCCGGCAAGTGGCTGGACGAGGATCAGGAGCACCGGATGGAAGCGGCCGAGGTCTCGGCCACCCAGCGCTACTTCAACCAGGACCCTGAGCTGCTCAAGTACGTGCTCTCCAAGCCGGTGGACCGGGTCAAGTACACCAACCTCGCCCCGCTCAAGGACGATTTCGACGAGATCATGGAGCTGGCCGCCGACATCGGCGTGCTCTCGCGGCGGGTCGAGTTCACAGAGTACGTGGACGACTCGTTCGTGCGCCCCCTCGACCAGCTGGACTGGGAGCTCGATCACCTCCCACTCATGGGAGAAGAGGAGGCCCACTCGCCGCCGAACGGGGGAGACGGGGCGGCCGCCGCCCCGGACGCTACCGCGCCGACCGGAGGCGCTGGGTCGACGGACCCGGCCGAAGAGGAGGAGGGGCAAGGGAGCCCCGTCCTGGCTGGGCTCGCCTCGCTCGCGGTGCTCTTGTTGGCGATCGGTGCCATGCTCCTCGGCCTGCGAATGTCCGCGCACAAGCAGGAGTGGGCCCTGCCCGCGACCCTCGCGTTGGCCCTGACGGCCGGCTGGGACCTGAGCTGCCGCCTATCTGGCACCGAGACCTTCCCGACGCCCTTCGAGACATGGAGCGCGTTCCTGCAAATGACCGAGAGCCAGCGCCTCTGGGGCGACGCGGTCGCCAGCCTGTTCCGGGTCACCTGGGGTTTCTTCCTGGCCGCCGGTGTGGCCATCCCGCTAGGCCTGGTCATCGGCTGGTCGACACGCGCCTTCAGGGCGATGAACCCCATCGTCCAGGGCCTGCGACCGGTCTCACCGATCGCCTGGATCCCGATCTCGATCCTGTGGTTCGGCATCGGCGACCGGCCGGCGATCTTCCTGATCTTCCTCTCTTCGTTCTTTCCGATCTGCGTGGGCACGACCTCCGCGGTGCGCAACATCTCGCTGGTGCACCAGCGCAGCGCGCGCAACTTCGGCGTCGGCGGGATCGAGCTCTTCCGACGCGTCGTGCTACCCGCTGCGCTCCCGCAGATCATCACCAGCCTGCGCATCGCCCTGGGCGTGGCCTGGCTGGTGATCGTCGCCGCGGAGATGGTCGGGATGACCTCAGGCCTGGGCTACCTGATCACCGACGCCCGCAACGCCGGCATGCGCTACGACCAGGTCGTTGCCACCATGATCCTGATCGGCCTGCTCGGAATCGTGCTCGATTTGTTGATCCGGCGCCTCGAACACTTCGACGAGGTGCGCTGGGGGTACGTGCAGCGATGAGCAAGCAAGACAACAAGGTGGTCTTCGAGGGCGTCTCGAAGGTCTTCGCCAACAAGAAGGGTGAGGACCTGACGGTCCTCGAAGCCATCGACCTCTCCGTCAAGGAGGGCGAGTTCGTCTGCCTGCTCGGCCCCTCGGGCTGCGGCAAGTCGACCCTGATGAACGCCATCGCCGGCTTCGTCAAACCCACCCGCGGCGAGCTGACCGTC
>JAQBVH010000590.1 GCA_027623615.1 Planctomycetota bacterium
CGCGAGTGTGCCCGATCAGGGCGGCCCGAGCTGCGTGGATCGATCGTGAGAAGCGGATGATCCGCAACGCAGAGGGGCCCCCCCGGCGTGCGCCGAGGGGGCCCCTCCTTGGGAACCGAAGGACCTACTGGCGCCCGGTGATCATCACGTTGTCGATGTCACCGCGCTCCTTGCCTTCGTCGGCGTAGTTCTTCCAGCGGATGCTGACGCTCGCCTTGTTGTCGACCGAGGAGGGCAGCTCGTGCTCGATCGTGCCCCAGTGCTGGGTCTCGACGATCTCGAAGGTCTGCCACGCGCCGTTGCCGACCTTGAAGCGGACGCGGTGGTCCTCACCCGCGTCGAGGTTGGCCGTGCGGCGGTTGTAGTAGACCTTGATGCCGTCGTAGCCGGTCGTGTTGACGGTCACGGTCGCGTTGCCGTTCTGGCGGATGCGCATGCCCCAGTTGCTGAGGTAGGACGCGCCCGAGCGCACCTTGCCGCGCTGGGTGTCCCAGGCGGGGTCCATGACGCCCGACTCGAAGTCGTCCGCGAAGAGCGTGACCTCGGCGCGGCTGTCGTAGTTCGGGATGCAGGAGCTTTCCGCGGTGTTGCGGATGATGTTCACGATCTGCGGGTGGAAGTAGGTCGTGATGTTGTTCATGCCACCACAGGTGTGGCAGTAGCTCATGTTCGTGCCGAGCTGGCAGGTGGTGCCGTTCGTGCACGGTCCGTTGGCGCACTCGTCGATCGGCGGGCAGTAGGCGTGCGTGTGGTTCGCGCCGCAGTTGTGGCCCGTCTCGTGGACGAAGACGACGAAGTCCCAGGTGTTCGAGCCCTGGTTCACGGGGAAGTCGAGGCCGCCGTTGACGTTGCCGCTAACCGCGAAGCCGGTGCTGTTGCTGCAGATCGAGTTCAGGTAGGCCACGCCGCAGCCGAGGTTCGCGCCGGAGATCATGTGACCCAGGTGCGCGTCCATCGGGATGTTGCCGTTGTCCCAGGCGTTGACGAACTCGTTGAGCACGTCGCCGCAGCCGCCGCCGTTGTCCTGGGAGGTCCAGGGGTCGTTCTGGTTGGTGTGCAGCTGGACGTAGGGGAAGGTGAGCACGACGCTGGCCTGGGACTCGTAGCGGTCGCTGGCGGCGTCGAGCAGGTTGACCGTGTAGTTCCAGCAGGCCTGGATGTTGTTCCAGTTCTGGTAGTACTGGTGGTCGGTCTCGATCGCCATGCGCAGGTCGAGCAGCTGCTGACCGGCCGGCGAGGTGTCGCCGTCGATGAGGACCATGTCGCGCTCGCCGCGCTGGTTCTCGGGCAGCGAGTCGAAGGCGCAGTTCAAGTCGACCATCTCACCGCCGGCGCCGAGCAGGGCGCGCTCGGTGTAGAGGCGACCGCCCGCGTTGGCCCAACCGCCGACCTCACCGGGGAACGAGGTCATGTGCGTGTACTGCCCGCCGTCGAAGATCCAGCCGTAGCAGCCGTAGGAGGCCAGGCACAGCTGCACGTCGGAGCTGTCGTTGCCGACGATGTGACCCTTCCAGAGGGTCTGGTCCATCGGGTCGTAGGTCGCCTGATTGCCGTCGACGAAGAAGCCGTAGTTGTTCAGCTCGATGTGGTTGCGGTACAGGGCCAGGTCGACGGTGGTGCCGTCGGTCATCGGGAACCCGGTCAGGACCACGCTGTCCAGGGTCGTCAGGACCTCCAGCTCCGGCTTGCGCGGGAAGAAGTCGAGGACCTCACGGGCCGGGTCGTGCAGGGTCACGTCCCCAGGGAAGGGCAGGGTTTCCTGGGCGGTCGCGCTGGCCGCGACGCAGAGCGCGGACACGAGGAGGGCGTCACGAGGGATCATGGAGGGTGTTCTGGAGGAAGACGGGCCTCGAAGTAGCTGGAACGCCACCCGAAGACGGGGCCCGCGAGGGGTACGGAAGAAGGCCTCGAGCGCGGTGGAGAGAGCGCTCAGGCGGTGTGGAGTGAGGTCCCGAGCCCGGTGAATGGAGGAGGGCCCAGGGCGGTACTGGCAGCGCCGGGAGGCACTTCGAGATTAGCACTCGGACGCGAGACCGGCCGGCAGGGTTCCCTACCATGTCCCGCCCTGTCTCGCACCGAGGCATGTTTTCGGGTTTATCCGACCGATGACCGCCGTCTCCATTCGCTGCGACACGTGCGACGCCGACATCGTGCTCGCGGAGCACCTGCGCACGGCCGAGTGCCCCTACTGCGGCTCGAGCTCCGTCGTCGAACGTCCGCCCTCGACCGACCGACCCGTCCCGACCTTCGCCCTCGGGTTCGTGGTCGACCAGGCCCGCGCGATCTCGATCGTGCAGACCTGGGCGCGCAGCCGCGGCCCCTTCGCCCACTCCGGCCTCAAGGCTGCCGCCGTCGAGCGCACGCGCGGCGTCTACCTGCCCGCGTGGCTGTACGGAGCCCGCGCCTCCGCCGACTGGCGGGCCCAGATCGGCGAGGAGTACACGGTCATCGAGACCTACACCACGACCGACGCCAAGGGCAACACGGTCACGCGCACGCGCACGCGCACCGAGACCGAGTGGCGCAGCCTCGCGGGTGACTACGACGCGTTCGTCAACGACGTGATCGTGACCGCCTCGAACGGGGTCGACAACGCCTCGCTCGAAGAGGTCGAGCCCTTCGACCTGCGCGCCCTGCGTCGCTACGGACCCGAGGTCCTGGCCGGCTGGATCGGGGAGGAGGCGACCCTCTCGCGCGACGACTGCCTCTCCCAAGCTCGCGACGAGGCGACCGAGGAGCTCGGCGACCGGCTCGGCGCGCACATGCCCGGCGACAAGCACCGCGACCTGCGCTTCCAGCTCGCGCTGCACGACGAGGTCGCGGACCTCGTGCTCTTGCCCGTGTGGGTCTTCGCCCTGCGCTACGCCGAGGGCAAGCCGCCGGTGCGCCTGTTGATCAACGGCCAGACCGGCAAGGCGGCCGGCCGCGTGCCGCTCTCCGTCCCGCGCATCCTGTTGGCCGTCTTGCTGGGCGTCGGACTCCTCGTCGCCCTGCTGATCGCGGTGGGGGTGATCGGATGACCGACTGCACCCGTTGTCGCACGCCGCTGGAGTACGGTGACCTGCGCTGCGCCGTGTGCGCGGAGATCGCGCCGACCGACGCGCTCCCCGCGCCCGTCGGTGAGCTGGTCGCGGAGGTCATGCGCTGCGAGGGCTGCGGTGCGGCCACCCGCTACTCGGCCGAGGCCAGGGGCCTCGCCTGCGCGTTCTGCGCGAGCGTGATGCACCGCGAGGACGTGATCGACCCGATCGAGCGCGCGCAGGGCTACCTGCCCTTCACCGTCGACGGGGACGCAGCGCGCGGGCAGCTGCGTAGCTGGCTCGGGTCCCTGGGCTGGTTCCGACCGTCGGACCTGCTCGACAGCGCGCAGCTCGAGTCCCTGCGGCCCCTGTGGTGGGTTGGCTGGGTTTTCAACGCCCACGCCCTCGTGTCCTGGACCTGCGACAGCAACGCGGGGTCGCGCAGCTCGAGCT
>JAQBVH010000591.1 GCA_027623615.1 Planctomycetota bacterium
CGCTCAACGACGGGCTGGGCCTCGTCCAGCTGTACGCGGGCCTGTCGACCCATCCGACGGACGCGGAGACCTTCTTCGGCGGCTTCCAGGACAACGGCTCGGCGCGCCGGACCACGACGGGGACGGGCTGGACCTCGGTCTTCGGCGGGGACGGCGGCTGGACGCAGATCGATCAGGCGAGCCCGAGCCGCGTCTTCGTCGAGTACCAGGGCACGGGCAACCTGTTCCGCTCGACGAACGGAGGCAACTCGTTTTCGGACGTCGTCAGCGGCAGCAGCGGGCGCAACTGCTTCCTGCCGCCGTTCCTGATCGACCCCAGCGACTCGAACCGGATGCTCTACGCCAGCCACCAGGTCTACCGCTCGACCAACGGCGGCTCGAGCTGGTCGGCGATCTCGGGTGACCTGACCACCGGCACGGGCGCGATCCGCACGCTGGCCCAGTCGCGCACGAACCCGGACGTGGTCTACGCGGCGACCAATGACGGCAACGTGCTGCGCTCGGACAACGGCGGCTCGAACTGGACGCTGCTCTTGAGCGGCCAACCGGGTTGGCCGCGGGTGACCCGCGAGCTGACGGTGCACCCCAAGCAGCCGATGAAGGTCTTCCTCGCCGGCGCCTCGCACGGGATCGACCAGGTGCGCCGCAGCGGCAACGGGGGACAGACCTGGAAGAGCCTCGACGGGGACCTGCCGGACGTGCCGGTCAACGTGATCGGTGTCCACGACGACGGGGACAGCGAGCACGTGTTCGCGGGCAGCGACCAGGGCCTCTTCTATTCGCGTGGTGACGGCAAGTGGGTGCGCTATGGCCGCGGTCTGCCGCACGCCGTCGTGATCGACGTCGCCATCGACGTCGCGCGCAACCGCATCGTGGTCGCGACCCAGGGCCGCGGAGCCTGGCGCGCGCCGCTCCTGTTGCCCAAGGCGGCCAGGTGACGCGCTCGGGGACGAGCCTCCTGATCGGCCTCGCGGTCGTCGCGGCCGTCTTGTTCTGGGGGACGGAGGCTGGGGGTGAGCTGCCCGACGCCGCCACCAAGCGCGCGCCGACGCCGACACGGGTCGAGCCGACGAGCGCGGACCTCGTCGCGGGGATGGCGGAGGAACACCCCACGCCCGGCGCCGCGCCGAGCGAGACGCGCGAAGAAGAACCGGACACGGCGCGCACAGCGGTCCCTGAGCCTCCCAAGTCCGTGCTGCTCTTCGAGCACGCCGACCACGACCACAACTTCCCAGGCCGGCGCTGGTTCCTGGACCGTGGTCGCTACGTCGCCCCGGACGACTTCGAGGGCGACCAGGCCAGCACGGTGCGCATTCCGCAAGGGCTGCGCCTGGTGCTCTACGACGCGGACGACTTCACCGGCGCGCGGGTCGTGCTTGGTCCGGGGCAACACAACCTGGCCCCCTACGGCTTCAACGACCGCGCCTCCTCGGCGCTGGTCCTGGGCGCGAACGAGTCCCTGGCCGGCGAGGTCCCGCCGTCGACCGAGACCGACGTGGTCCTCTACGAATCCCGGCCCGGCGTCGATGAACCCGCGCGCTCCTGGCACCTGCCCCTCGAGGGCGACAGCAGCTTCTATTCGAGCCCGGGCTTCTTCGACCCGTGGGTCGTGTCGGCGGTGTGGGTTCCGACCGGAATCGAGCTCACCCTCTTCGTGGAGCCCGAGGGCCGCGGCCCCGCGCTCGTACTGGGTCCAGGCATGCACGAGCTCGCGACGATGAAGTTCGACAACAAGACGTGTTCGGTGCGATTGCGGCGAGAGGAGTAGGGACAGGCGCCCCACGGCGCCTCGATGAAACTCTTCGGCGCAGGCACGGCGCTGCGAGGTGCTGGAGGCCGGCTTCGTTCCCGTAGCATCGTCAGCTCGGGAGACAGGTGGGCGATCATCTCTCCGATGCTCGCGCCGGGCGGGATCGCCGCCTCCAGGACCTCGATCAGCTCCTCAGGCGAGTGCTCGGCCATCACCTCCTTCAGGTAGCGGGAGCCGGCCTGGTGGCGGTCGTCCGCAGAGGCCGTGGCCTCCTTGCAGGACTGGGCAAAGCCCTCGATCGTGAACGTGGACATGCGGTACCTATGGGGCCATGCCGAGGCACAAGCAGGGTAGCAGGCGCTCCCCCTCAGCTCCGCAGTTTCGCGGAGCGCAGCCTCAAGGCATTGAGGATGACCGAGACCGAGCTCAGGCTCATCGCTGCCGCGGCGATCATCGGGTTCAAGAGCCAGCCGGTGAAGGGGTAGAGAACACCGGCAGCCAGGGGAACGCCGGCCGCGTTGTAGCCGAAGGCGAACACCAGGTTCTGCTTGATGTTGTTCATCGTGAGCTCACTGAGGTGTCGCGCGCTCGAGATCGCGCGCAGGTCGCCGCTGACGAGGGTGACATCCGCGCTCTCCATCGCGATGTCGGTGGGGCCGCCGCAAGGGGCAGCGGCCGAAGGAGCGTGAGCATCGGAGGTCCACTCGAGGCCAAGAAAGCGCGGTCGACAGCAGCTCCCGAAGACCCGCGTGGGCGACGTGAAGCAGCTATGGCGTAGCTCGCCCGATGGCGGGATGCACTTCAGCGATGGGGGAGTCCGGCTCCCATCAAAGCTCGTCGAGCACCTCGCCCAGCGGCGAGGGCTCTCTCAAAGCCGGAAGGCTTGCGTGCAGACCTGAGCGGTCCTGCGCGCCACCCTTGGCGGTGGAGCGGATGCCCTCGCAGCCCGCGTGGTCATCGCCGGCCGCTCCCTCCAGAAGAGCCGGTTGCCTGGGACCCAGCGGGCGTTGATCCCGTCGACCCTTGCGAGCTCTTCGTTGCTGGCATGCTTGGACGGCGCCACCGGGTGGCTTGCCACGCAGTGGCAGCCGGAGTGAGACGCGTCCTCTTCCTGGGAGCCCGGCTCCGGTTCGTGCGAACAGCAACCTGAGGACTTCGACGGCCCGGGTTCCACCTTGCAGCAGCAGGTGTCGCCACCATTCGCCATGCCCTGGCAGCGCAGCGTCGACACGTACGGCTGCACCACGAGGTGCGCCGCCGCGAAGAGCGCGATCAGCAGGAGATGTCGGATGCGTGAGGTCATCAGGGTCCGGGCAATCTCATGGCACTACGAAGCCACCGGCAGGATGCGAACTCCATTTCCAGTTCAGTGAAGGCCCACCAGCCTGGTACCTAGTGCCTAGAAGGTGCGCTGCTCCAGGATGCCCAGCGGCCTGCGTTTCCAGGCGAACAACGGCGCGAAATTCACGCGCACCGTGCTGCCTTCCCCCGCCCGGTGGAGGACCTGGAGCTCGAACAGGAAGTCGGCGCCGTAGCGGCGGATGATGGCCTCGGAGCGCAGGGTGCCCGAGCCGATCATGTTGACGTCCTGGCCGAGTTGGAGCTCCCACTTCTCGTCGAGGCGGTAGCGCGTGTCGAAGGAAGCCGTCTCGAACAGACCCAGGCCGTCGACGCCGCGGCCGCGGCGGGGGGGGAGCTCCAGGATCCAGTCATCGGTGGGGG
>JAQBVH010000592.1 GCA_027623615.1 Planctomycetota bacterium
CGCACAAGTCGCCGGACAGCCTCAGCGGCGACAGCTGCGGGGGAGCTCGTGCGGTACTTCTCGGCGGGAAGACACCGCTGGGTGTGCGACTCCGTACTGGGTGCGGATCAGTCGCGGGTCATGAGGAGCCACCAGTCGGGGTCGACCGTGTAGGCGGCGTCCCCCACCTCGAGCCGACCCACACCCCCGGGCATGGCCACGCGGTGCACCTGGTCGCCGACGCGGACCGGGACCGGCAGCGCGAAGGCCGCCGCGGCGACCGGGGAGTCCCAGCGCAGGTTCAGCACGCCGTCCTTCAGCTCGGCCCCCAGGGCAGGCAGCTTCGGCTGGCGCAGGTACACCTCGAAGAACCAGTCGAGCTCCATCCCGCAGTGCTGCTCGGCGATCGCGAGCATCTCCTCGGTGTCCGCGAAGCGGCAGGCGGAGCCGTCGACCGTGGACTCCATGGCCGGGTCCGGGTACGCCCAGCGGCGCAGGGTGGTGAACATCGCCTCGTCCCCCACCAGCCAGCGCAGCGTGTGCAGCACCCACGACGCCTTCATGTACACGTCGATGTCCGGCGCATCGGCGCGGTTCGAGCTGAAGTACATCTCCTGGGTCGTGCGCGCGTCCCGCGGCGCGATCGCGCCCTTGTTCTTCACCCGCTTCAGGTCGTGGCGCATCTTCGCGAAGTAGGCCTCCTTGCCGAAGCGCTGCTCGAGGTAGAGGGCCTGGGTCCACGTGCCGATGCCCTCGTGGATCCAGAAGTCCTTCCAGTCGCGCGCGGTGACCAGGTTCGCCCACCACTCGTGCGAGAGCTCGTGGTGGTGCAGCCAGTCGTAGTCGTAGCCGAGGTCGGGGTCGCCCCTGTACCTGTGGCCGTAGGCGATGATCGTCTGGTGCTCCATGCCCAGGTGCGACGTCTCGGCCACGCCGTACTTGTCCCGGCGGAAGGGATAGGGGCCGCAGAACTCCTCGAAGAAGGCCATCTGGCGCTTGAACTCGCCGAAGATCGCCTCGCCCTTGGCCTTGTTCTCGGGCAGCACGTAGTAGGTGAACTCGAAGTCGCCGCCCGCGACCGACTCGAAGCGCTCGCTGATCGTCTCGTAGGGCGCGATGTTGAGGGCCACGCCGTAGTTGTTGATCGGCGTGGTCACCTTCCAGTGATAGGTGTGCCAGCCGTCCTCCGCATCGGCGATCGAGTCGAGGCGCCCGTTCGATGCGACGACGAGCGGCTTGGGGACGGTGATGTGCAGGTCCATACCGAGGGGCTCGTCGCTCGGGTGGTCCTTGCAGGGCCACCACACGTCCGCGCCCTCACCCTGACAGGTGGTCGCGATCCAGGGCGAACCGTCCTTGGTGCGGTTCCAGGCGAACCCACCGTCCCAGGGCGGCCTGGGCGCTTCGCGGGGCACGCCGCCGTACGCGAGCAGCAGGCCGAACTGCGCGCCGACGACCACGCCGTCGTGCACGGGAACGTGCACGCGGCCGTCCTCACGGCGCACCTCGACCTCGCGGAAGGCCCAGTGGAAGACGCCCATGTCGTCGCCGACCTTGGGGCCGGACAGCCGCGCGCCCGTGATCTCGAGGCGCTCGTCCAGGTCGACCACGAGCTCCTGCGTGGCCTGGTCGAGGCGCGCGGTCATCAGCACGCTGCCCTCGATGTGCTTGCGCGCCGGGTCGACCCTCAGGCTGAGGTCGTAGTGCAGGACGTCGTAGCAGGCCTCCTCGGGCAAGAGCACGCCACCGGACTCGTTGTCCTGGGTGTAGCGACGGTTCTGCGCCTCGGCAGCGGGAGCGAGGAGAACGAGGAAGAGGAGCCAGCTGGTGCGCATCATGGGCCTCACACCTTGACGCGATCCAGCAGGCGCGCAATCCCGTACTCGCCGAACACGTCGGTTGCGGCGACCGGCACGCCCTCCCAGGCCAGCTCAGCGAGGGTCGCCGACGCGGGCGCATCGATGGCGACCGTCGCCAGGCGCCTCGAGAGGAACGCCGCCTCGCGCGCGGCCTCGAGCTTGGCGCCGAGGGTCTTCGCGCCGCGCACCTCGACGTCCTTCACCCCCGCGAGGTTCGCGTAGAGCTCGTCCAGGTCCGCGAAGGCGCCGAGCAGGGCCGCGGCCGTCTTCGGCCCGACCTGCGGCACACCCGGGATGTTGTCCACCGCGTCCCCGGCGAGGCCAAGGAAGTCGGGGATCTGCCCGGGGCGCACGCCGAACTTCTCGATCACGCCCTCGCTGCCAAAGCGCGCGTCCTTGGCGAAGTCGAAGAGCTCGGTCCGCTCGTCGACGAGCTGCGCCAGGTCCTTGTCCGAGGTGACGACCACCACCTGATGACCGTCCGCCACGAGCGGCGCGTGCAAGGTCGCGATCAGATCGTCGGCCTCGTAGCGATCGTCGGAGAAGGTCACGATGCCGAGGGCGCGCGACACGGCCTGACACCCGGCGAGCTGATCCTCGAGCTCCTTCGGCGGCAGGTCGCGCTGGGCCTTGTAGGGCGGATAGAGGTCGTTGCGAAAGCTGGTCGTCAGGCTCTCGTCGAACGTGCAGGCCAGGTGGGTCGGCTGCTGCTCACTCAGGTAGCGCAGCAGGAAGTCCGCGAAACCGCGCACGGCGCTCACCGGGCGCCCCGAAGGGTCGGTCAGGTTGGGCAGCGAGAACCAGGCCCGGAAGATGTACGGGCTGGCGTCGATCAGGTGCACGGTCACGGACACGCTCACTCGCCCCCGTCCGCCTTGTCGAAGACCACGCGCCAGCCGCCGTCCGTCCGGCGCCAGATCGAGTTGAACCGCCCGAGCTGGTTGCCCCCCGCGTCACGGAAGGGGCCGGAGCTGTGGGCCAGGTCGCCGGCCACCTCCACCGTGTCCGGCTCCCAGCTCAGGGGCGCGACCTCGCCCTCGAACAGCGGCGCCCAGGCCGCAGCCACCGCCTCGGCGCCGCGAGACGCCCCCTGCGCGCCGAAGAACACGGCGTCCTCGTCGAGGAACGACACGAACGCGACGTGGTCCCGCGCAGCCATCGTCGCCGCGAAGGCGAGCTCGGTGTCCCAGACCTGCTGACGGAGGTCGGCCGGTTCGGAGGGTGCGGTGGTCATGACGCAGCTGGCGAGGAAGGGCAGGACGAGGAGGAGTCGCGACATGGCGCGAGTCTAGCCCGCGGCGAGATTCCAGGATTCCCCTGCCCAGCGCCTCCGCGCCCTACGCGTCCCCAAGAGCAGCGGCGCCGCATCCGCTACCCCGACCTGGGTGCGCGCCGCCACCGACCCAAAGATCGATCATGAGCCGACCCCGACCCAGCCTGCACGTCCTCCTCACGACGCTCGCCCTGCTCCCGAGCGCCGCGCTCGCCCACCCCGGCCCCCAGGGCGCTGACCTCGAGGAGCGCGCACGCGTGATCCTCGTCGACAACTGCGCCCGCTGCCACGCGAGCACAGCGCAGCGCGTCCGCGGGGGCTTCGGGAACGTCGACCAGCTCGATGAGCTGGTCGGGGCCG
>JAQBVH010000593.1 GCA_027623615.1 Planctomycetota bacterium
GCCGCCTCGATGCGGGCTCGATGTTCCAAACCAACAATCCGGTCTACGAGACCGAGCTGCTCGTCGGGCCGCCCTTCGCCTGGCGCCAGCTCGCCCCGGCGAAGACGAGGCGCGGCTACCACTCGACCGCGTCCCTGCTCCCGGATGGGCGCGTGATCCTGGGCGGCGGCGAGCGGCGCGCCCTCGACTACGAGATCTTCAAGCCGCCCTACCTGACCGATGGTTCCGCGCGGCCCGAGATCGTGGACGCACCCGACACGCTCGAGCTGGATTACGGCCGCCCCTCCCGCGTCGCGATCGCGCCCCTGCCCGAGGGTGTCGCGCCGGAGCGGGTCGTGCTGATGGCCCCGTCCTCGGTGACCCACCACACGGACATGCACCAGCGCTACGTCGACCTCGAGGTGCTCGCGATCGAGGCAGAGGATGACCGCACGTGGCTCCACTTCCGCGCGCCGCGCGACGCGTTCCATGCGCCGCGCGGGTTCCTCATGCTGTTCGTGGTCACGGAGTCCCAGGGGCCGCTGAACCAGGGCACGCCGTCCGAGGCGACCTGGGTCCGCGTGCGCTGATCCGTTCGGCCAGCACGGTCGCGGCTGACGGCCCAATCGGTCCGTGGTTCGCCTCAGTCCTGCTTCGCTTCGACCCTGCTGTGAGCAACGTCGCGCAGGAGGGTGCGCTCGCCGTTCTTGTCGAGGGTCCAGATCCGGTCGCGCAGGGTCCCGTCCTGCGCGAAGTCCAGGCGCACCACGTGGGAGTGGACCTGGTCCCCCACGTAGCCGGTCAGGTCGCACTGCAGCGCGCCCCCCTCGAGCACGGAGACGTCCCCTTCGTACACGCCACCCGCGCCGGTCAGTGCGAGGCAGCGCAGCGCACCAGCGCCGGTGTGGTGGTAGATGTACGCGTCCATGAGGTGCGTCGGCTGGCCAGCTTCACTCGGCGCCTCGAGGCGCACGTAGATCGCATCGGCGTAGGGGATCCAGGTGACGGTCGATTGGAGCGGCCGCGCCCCCTCGCCCGTGGACTCCAAGGCGCGGCCGAGCAGGGGCGACAGTGCCCTCAAGAACTTCGAGGGTCGCAGCAGCGCCTCAGCGGAGTCGGGCTCGACCGGGCCGCGCGCGGGAATGCGCGCGTAGTCGAGCTTGTTGAACGACTTCAGGCCAAGGGAGCCGACAGCCTCCAGCATGTCCTCGTGGTACTTGTCGGGTCCATCGAAGTCCCAACGCAGGCCCATCTGGCGCCGGTGTCCAACCTGGTGGAGGTCGTAACGAGCGTCGGCGGAGTCCTCTTCGAGCTTCATCGAGCCTTCCTCGATGCCCCGCGCGAAAGGCGACACGCCGAGAAAGCGGACCTCCTTGCGACCGGGGTGCCAGTAGAACGCTCGCACGGCACGCCAGGGCTCGCCGGCACCAGCCAGCCCGTCGGTCATGACGCGCACCGAGTGCTTGCCGGGCCCCCACAGCCACCTGTTGAACATGCTCTTCCCGCTGATGAACTTCACCTCCCACTCACCAAGCACCATGCTCGCGAAGCTCGCCATGGGGTTTGCGGATGGGCCGGGCTTGGTGACCTCGGGTTCCTGGGTGAAGGCCCGAGGAATCGCCGCAAGCATGAGCACCAGCGAGGCAAGCGTTCGGCACGAAGTGGGGCCGAAGAGGAGTATGTGTCGCATCAGGAGAGGTTCTGGATCAGGCGGACCCCCCCCATGTATCCCGCGGGAAGGATTCTTGCAGCAACACGGTCTCCCCAGGGTCCAGGGGCACCCCCCCCTGATGACCATGATCTGCGTGGGTCCCCGCACAGGACTCGAGGACCCGCTCGATGGCATCGCCGAGCTCTGGGTCGAGAGCCTCGAGGCGCTCGAACGTGATTGGTCCACCGACAGCGCGAAGGAGATCGTAGTGATGCCCTAGGCCATGCCGGTCATCGGCGGCTTCATCAGGCCGCGCAGCACCGGGGGCATCATGCTGGCGAGGTCGCCCTCCATCGACCACGTCACCTCGGTGTCGTCCCCGGCCGGGGCGTAGCGGAAGGAGGCCTTCGCCGGCGCGCCCTTGCCCTTGTGGATGAAGGTCATGTCGTAGGCGATGCCGGTGTTCTCGTCGGACTCGGTGAACTCGACCTCGCCGTCGCCGGCCTTGGCCGACGTCCACGACTGCGCCGCGCCGACACCGGCGGTCTGCTCTCAGCGCTTCGTGATGATGCTCGGATCACCCTGCTCCCACGGCATCCACTCCGGCCACTTCTTCACCGACGAAGGCGTGAGCCGCGGCGGGGGGTGCGGCGATCGTGTTCTTGCGGGCGATGGAGTGCGGGCTCGGGATCACGAGGCCAGCGATGACGAGGACCGCGATCAGACCGAGGATGATGTACATGAGGATCATCGGGGTGGGCTCCTGGGTGCGCCGGGGGCGAGCGCGAAAACCCACCCCGAGCCCCTGCGGCATGGCGACTGCCTTCCGCTTCTGGCCTGAGTCAACGCCCAAACGATGGTGGAGGTGGCGGGAATCGAACCCGCGTCCCGGAAGGAGCGCTCGACGAGCGTCTACGTGCGTAGTCCTCGGTTGGTGTCTCGTCCCCGCCTCATCCGTGAACACACGACTTGGGGACCAGCCTCGGAAGTTTCTCGTCGGTTTGCCCAGAGGCGCAACGCACCGACCAGCCCGCTAGTGGCGTCCATCCCCCAGCCGCAGGCACTCCGAGGGCGGACGGCTACCGTTTAGTTAGGCAGCAAGAGCAAAATCATTGTTGGCAAGTAAAGTTGCCTTCCTGGGAGATTTGCGGGGTGACCCAGGATCCCCGGCACGCAGCCCGAAGTCAGTCGCAACCGGTCGAAACCAGTGCACCCCCATCGTTTGGCAGCAAGACAAGGATACGCCGGCCGGGCAAGCCTGGCAAGCTGCTCGCGCTGACCTCGGCCTGAATCGGGCGCGGGTGCTACCTCCCCTCACGGACACATGGACTCAACGATCCACGACATGCTGCTGGCCAGCGACGACGCAGCCATCGTGGTCCCCGGGAACAACTGGGCGGCCTTCCCCACGGACGAGCTCCGACAGAGTGTCCTCGCCGTCCACGGTCGACTGCGGGCCGAGCTCGGCCTCGAGCTCGAGCGCGACGGGATCCCGAACTCAGGCCCCTACTTCGACAGCCTCGAGGACCGGCGCACCGTCGCTGGCAATCCGCGCCACGTCTATTCGGCGTTCGCCGTCCGATTCTCGAACTTCGGGCGCCTGTTCACGGTGTATGGGGACGACGCCAAGGAGTTCGCCGCGCTGCCTGCCGACCAGGCCAGGCGCATCGCCGAGGAAGAGGGCTGGTCCTTCGTCCCCGCGGAGGCACTCGAGGAACCCTACGACGGCGTCTACCTCTCTCACCGCTGGCCGGAGTGGGCCTGGTGGGACCGGTACTTCAGCAGCGCCTGAGGGGTTCCCCATCCGAGACCTGGGCGACCCCGCCAAGGCC
>JAQBVH010000594.1 GCA_027623615.1 Planctomycetota bacterium
CGCCCGATGACCGACCCGGCCCCCGCCCGATGACCGACCCGGCCCGCGCGAGCTGAGCAGCCCGCCCGCCCCTGGGGGAGACGTTGCGCGTTGCCCGAGGTTTCAGGCCTTCAGCAGCGAACGGATGCGGTTCTTCAGGCCGCGCGGCAGGAAGCGGCCCCAGCTGCGCGTGATCGGGCAGTAGCGGTGCTCGCCCACCTCGGGCCACAGGCGTCGACTCAGCTCCTCCAGGGAGGTCCCCCCGAAGAGCGCCGCCGGAGGCATCGACTCCAGCACCATGAACAGCTCGCGCGAGCAGAACGGCGTGTACGGCGCATAGAACAAGCTCGCCGCCGCCTCGCCCGGTCCCATCCAGCGTCCGCCGCGCTGCTCCAGGTACATCAGGTCGTAGATGAACGGCGCCGGGAAGTGCCCGGGGACCGAGCGCAGCCACTCCTCGACGCCATTCCGGATCAAGCCCGGCTTCTGGGTGAACTCCTTCATCAAGGAGTCGACGCGCACCTCCCGCGGGTCCTTCGAGTGCCAGAAGAACGACTTGAGGATTGCGCCGAGGTTGCCGCTGACATGCACGATCTCGGCGCCCGCAAGCTGCGCGCAGGCGCCGAGGATCTCGCGCCGCGCGCCGATCGCCTGGCCCCCGGTGATCTCGTCGTAGGCCCCCGTCAACCAGGGCCCGCACTCCGCGTCGTCGACGAACAGGTGCCGCAGCTCGAAGCGCTCGGCGAGCTCGGCCGGGATCTCCTGGTCGCAGGCCTTCACGCCGGGGGTCGCGATCGTGAAGAAGGCGACCTGGTCGTGGCAGTCGCGCAGCGTCGCGAGGGACAGGCGGCTGTCGCGTCCGCCCGTCAACGAGACGAGGCACGGGCGCCTGTACACGAGGCTCTGCATGTGCCCGCGCAGCAGCGCCGCCGCCCGGTCCAGGGCGTCATCCTGACTGCGGCCGCGCGGGGCCTCGGTCGGCCAGAAGCGGGTCATCGCGCCCGTGTCCACGTCTAGGACGTGATTGGCGAGCAGGGCCCGGACCCCTCGGAAGGGCGTGAGCGATCCCGGGTACCAGTCGTCCGTGCCGCCGAAGGTGTAGACGGCGTCGAGGGACTCGTCCCGGCTGATCCGCGGCAACAGGGCTGGCGACGAGGCCGCGATGCCCGGCTCGAAGACCACCCCCATCATCCCGCCCGGGTCGGTGTAGACATTGGCCTCTCCGCCGGCAACGTGGACGAGGACATAGACCCCAGCGAGCCGCTCCAGGGCGGTGAGCAGGGCCTCGTGCGACTGCGCAGCGCCGCCGAGTTCGGTCAGGAAGTCGGCCTCGCTGGTCGCGCCGACGAGGGAGGCCTCTCCGAGGAGGGCCAGCCCGTCCCCCAGCACACGCACGGCCAGGTCCGCGTGATGGACAACGCTCCAACCCGACCCCAGCCGGCACTCGGGCCAGTCCTCCGGCCCGGCGCGGCCGCGGGCCAGACACCACTGGCGGCGCAGGCGCACGGCGGGGAGGTCCTCTGCCGACAGGGGACGCAGGTGGTCGAGCGGTGAAGGCGTCATTCGGAGCCTGTCGGATGATAGCGATGGGGACCCGGGATCACTAAGCTCCGCTGCCATGAGCGCCGGCCCGCGGATCGCGTGCGTCATCCCCGCGTACAACCGAGAGCGCAGCCTCGGCCGCGCGATCGAGAGCGCATTGAACCAGAGCTTTCCGCCCGCGGAGGTCCTGGTGGCGGACGACGGATCAACCGACCGCTCGGTGGAGATCGCGCGCGGTTACGGAGATCGGGTGCGGGTGCTCCTCGGCGAGAACGGCGGCGCCGCCGTCGCGCGCAACCGGGGCGTGACCGCGGCAACGGCCGAGTGGATCGCGTTCCTCGACTCGGACGACTACTGGACCGAGGACCACCTCGAGCACGTCCGCGCCGCGATCGAGGGCACGCACGGGCGCTGCGACCTCTACTTCGCGGACATGCAGCGGCCGTCCTCCGAGGGCACGATCCGCCAGTTCGACCTTTGCGAGTTCCCGCTCCAGGGCGCATTCCAGGCCATCGACGACGCGACTCCCTGGGTGCTGCGCGCGCGCATCCCGATGATGCTCCAGGCCTCGGTGGTCAAGCGCGCGACCTTCCTCGAGCTCGGTGGCCTGTGGGACGACCTGCGCCGCCGGCACGACACGCACCTGTTCGTGCGCTTCGGCATCGGCCGCTCGGCCTGCGCCGTGAACCATGTGGGCACGATCATGACCGCCGACGAGGACGCGGGCCGCCTGACGGTGGCGATGCAGCCCGGCTCGGAGAAGTACTGGAGCTACTCCAGGATGCTCTGGTCGGACCTCCACGAGCGCTTCGCCGCCGAGGACCGCGCCGCCGGCAGTCCGCTGCGCTACCGGCAGTTCCAGGCGTCCTGGCAGCTCGCCCGGCGGCGGATCAAGCGGCTCCATCCCTCTGGGCTGGTCGACCTCATGCGCGCCTTAACGCTCTCACCGCCCCTCTTCGTCGCGAGCTGTGTTCGGCGGCGCCCCGCTGAGGCCGATTTCGTGCGGCGCAACGGGGCGTGACGGCCAACAGGTTCTCAGGTCATGGCGAACTCCGAAGGCTGACGCTCGGTAGCCACGCTGGGGCCGCCCCCTTGGCTCCGCGTCCATAGGGGAACTGGAGAGAGACATGAAAGGACTGTTCGCACTCGCTGTTCTGGCCGTTCCAGGGTGCGGCCGTCCGACAGCTCGAGGAAGAGGTCGTGGCTGATCGGCGCCGAGTGGTCCAGCGCATGGGAGACCAGCCGACAAGCGGCGAGGTCGCCGTGGGCCAGCTCGCACCTCTCCCCACCCGGCCAACAGATCAGCGAGCCTGACTCGAAGACCTCCAGGCCCAGGCGACCATTGCGGCGGGCGGCCCAGGCGAAGGCAGCCGCGACGGCAGCCAGGGGAACGCTCACCCACACCGCCGCGAGGTCAGTGGTCAGCAGGATCGTCGGGATGGCCACCAGGGCCAGACCGGCAAGCAGGCGGAACCCCTGAACGTTGATCCAGGTCGGTCCGAAGAAGCCGAGTGACCGTCCCCAGGAGGGGTGGTCGGGCCGAGCGGTAGCGGTCGAGGGCATCGGTGCCGGTTCTTGGGGACAGGGAGATCGAACGCCGTACGACTCCTGAGCGGCGAGATTCTACGATTCGGGGCAATCCAGCACACTCTCGCGCGAGCGAGGGACCGCCTGCTTCACCCCTCCGAACGCCGGCTCGACGACGCGCTCGCGCTTCTCGGGGCGACAACCGCCACGGATCGTGTCGGCCCTGCTGACGCCGCCGCCACCTCCTGCGGAGGCGTGAGGTCCTCGAGCGCCACTCCTACGGCGTGACTGCTCGGAGTCTGCACCATGGCGCACTTCCTGGCGCGGCTGTGCTCGCAGCTCGCTAGTGGTGTGATTCACTCTGATGGGGCATTATCGACGGTTCGTACGGGATGCGATGCAAGGCGCGCC
>JAQBVH010000595.1 GCA_027623615.1 Planctomycetota bacterium
AGCGGCGGCGGAGAAGGGCGGCTTCTATCAACGGACGGCGTCGGGCACCTTGGTCACGATCACGATCCCGCTCTATCAGCCCGAGGACTTCCGCGTCTGGCTGCACAAACCCGAGCCGCCACAACAGGTCGAGACCCGCGTCCTGCTCGCGCCCTTCGAGAAGCGGCACGTCACACTCACGATTCCACGGTCCGGGAGCCTGCACCGGGGCCGCGTGGTCGACCGGGACGGGCGTGGCATCGAGGGGGCGCTCGTCTACTTCGGTGACGACTGCGCCGGGCGCGGCGGCGAGCCCTTCCTGACCTTCCGCGAGGGCTGGGTGTCCGGCGTGCGTTCGGGAGCGGGAGGCTGGTTCGAACTGACCGGGCAAGGGCCGTGGATCTCCGCCTTCCACCCCGAGCACTCCTCGGCGACCGTCACGGCGGACGCCTGCGACACCATCGCACTCGGACCGCGCGGCGCGCTCGAGGGCCGCCTGCTCGACGCGCAAGGGGAGCCGCTCCCCATGCAGCGGATCTCCTTCGACCACAGGTATCAGCACGGCCCGGAGCGCCTCACCGATGACGAAGGCCGCTTCACCTACGACGGACTGGAGGCCGGCACCCACGGCATCTGGGCGGCCGACCAGCAGCTCTTCACCTTCACGGTCGACGCGGGTGAGGTCGCGCGCCTCGACTTCCAGTTGCCTGAGGGCAACCTCAAGCTGCGCATGTTCCGCGAGGGTCGACCCCACGAAGTGTACGAGCTCAACGGGCGCCTGATCGGCCTCGACCGGACCGGCACGCTGACGCGCCTCTCCCACTGGCGCCCGCGCACCTCGAATCCGGAGGAGCTCGCGGTCGCGGAGATGCCGCGCATGCGCCGCGTCGCCTCCGGGCCCGACCCGACCACCGTCGATCCGGTTCCGCCGGGGCGCTACCTGCTCGTCAGCGCACAGGGCCTCACCGCCACCTTCGACGTGTCCGGCGCCGAGGCCCGCGTCGACCTCGGCCTCGCGACCCTCACGGTCACCGGCCGCCCCGGTCAGCGCGTGCAGGTCGTCCCGGCCGGCGCTTCGACCTTCGTGCGCGTCGCCGCCGCCGACTCCCCCGTGACCCTGGACGACGAGGGGGTGTTCGCCTTCACCGTCCACCCGGGCAACTACGAGGTGGTCGCGTCGGGAGGTCACGTCTTGACGCGGGTCGAGGTCAGCGCGCAAGGCGCGAGCATCGCAGTCGACGACTGAACCGGCCATGGACAGGACGCGCCCGTTTCCCGATGGTGCGCCCCCGTGGCCGACTCTCGCTCCCGCAGCTTCGCCTGGATCCTCGACCACCCGCGCGCCGCGTGGGGGCTGGTCGCTGCGCTCACGGCCCTCGCGCTCCTCGGCCTGACGAAGGACCTCGCGCCGCTGCGCTCGCGGCACCAGGGCGTGGGCGCCCTCGACCAGACGCTCGCGGAGCTCCAGGGCGACTTCGAGCTCGACCTCGGTCAGGCGCTCCTCGTCGTTCGCGGCGAGAGCCTGTTCACGCCCGAGGCCGGCGCCTGGCTCGCGGACCTGCGCGTGCGCCTCGCCGCGCACGAGTGGGTCGCGCGCACGATCTCCCTCGCGGACCTTCCGGACTTCCGCGGCGGCGTGGTGCCACACCCGCTGCTCCCGGCCGCCGACGCCGCGGCCGAGGACTGGGAGGAAGCGCGCGAACGTGCCCGCCAGCATCCCCTCGCCCGCGGCCTCTTGCTCTCCGAGGACGGCCGTACCCAGCTCGTGCCCATCCTGATGGTGGGCCGCTTCTCCTACCTCTCCGACCTGGCGCTCGCGACCGAGCTGCGCAAGATCGTCGCCGCTCGAGCGCCGCCCGCCGGCGTGCAGGCGGAGCTGACCGGTCGCGGGCCGCTCTTCCTCGACCATCGCCTCGCCTTCGACCGGGACCACGAGCGCCTGCGCTTCTCGGCCTTCGCGCTGGTCGCCGTGCTCGCGCTGCTGCTCTTTCGCAACCTGCCCGCAGCGGTGATCGCGGGCGGCGCGCCCGCGCTGGGGCTGGTGTGGACCTTCGGGCTGCTCAGCTGGCTCGGCGAGAGCCCCTCGGGGCTGACCAAGGTCGTCGCGCCGGTGCTCCTGATGATGGTCGGCTTCACCGACGCGGTGCACCTGATGCTGGCCATGCGCCGCGCGCGGGCGGAGGGCCTCGATCGCCGCGCTGCTTCTCGCCAGGTCGTGAGCGCGTTGGGCGGCGCGTGCCTGCTCACCTCGGTCACCACCGCGATCGGCTTCGCGTCGCTGATGATCGCGGACGCCGAGATCCTGATCGGCTTCGGGCTCGCGTGCTCCGTCGGCGCGCTGATGACCTTCCTGGCGGTCGTGCTGGTCGTGCCGCTCGCCTGTGCGTCGCCCCTCGGACGCTCGATCGGCCACGCCCCGCCCGCAGGAGGCGTCGTGTCGCGCACGCTGACCGCGGCGACGCGCCGCCTCGCGCCCGCCGCGCGGCCGATCGCGCTCTTCTCCGTCGGGATCACCGTCGTACTGGCCGTGGTCGCACTCGGTCTGCGACCGAACGACCGACTCGCCGGCGACTTGCCAGTGGACAGTCCGGCCGGCCGCGGCCTCGCGTGGGCCCAGGCGGGCTTCGGCGGCGTGCTGCCCCTGCAGGTGCGCGTGCGTTGGCGCGACGGATCGATCGAGGACCTCGAGACGGAGCTCGAACGGATCGAGGAGCTCCTGCGCGTCGAGCCCCTGGTCACCGCCATCTCCTCCGCCCGCAACCTGCACGCCGCCTTCCCACCCGCGACGCGCGCGCTGATCCCCGCGCCCGTGCGGCGCGCCTGGCTGCGGGAGGACCTGGGCCAGGCGCTGATCCACTTCCGCCTGCCGGACCGCGGCACGGCCGAGCTGCGCCCGCTGCTCGATCGTCTCACGCTCGCCTTCGAGGAGCACGCTGCCCCAGCGCTCGAGGTCGAGCTGGTCGGCCAGGCCATGGTCGACACGGCCTGGCACGAGCGCGTCACGGGAGACCTCGCGCGCTCGTTGGCGCTGGCGGCAGGCATCCTGTTCCTCGTGCTGACCGTGGCCCTGCGCTCCGTGCGCCACGGCCTGCTGACCCTGGTGCCGAACACCTTCCCGCTGGTGGCGACGGCGGGCGTCCTGCGCCTGAGCGGAACCTCGCTGTCGTTCGAGGCGGTGACCGCGCTCGTGATCGCCCTGGGCATCGCGGTCGACGACACGGTGCACCTGATGACCCGCTACCGGCGCGAGCGGCGCGCGGGGCTCGGCAGCCAGGCGGCCCTCGAGCGCACCGTGGACCGGGTCGGCGCCGCCATGGTCCTCTCGACCGTGGTCATGGTCAGCGGCTTCGCGGTGGTCCTGACCAGCGAGCTGCCCGCCACCGCGAACTTCGGGGCGCTGGCCTGCGGCACGATTGGCGCTGCGCTACTCGGGGACTTGGTGTTCCTGCCCGCTCTCCTGCTGGCGACGGAACGG
>JAQBVH010000596.1 GCA_027623615.1 Planctomycetota bacterium
GCCGTCGACGACGAGTTCGACCGCCGATTCGAGGCGGCCGGCGACGACGCCGCGAAGCTCTGGGACCTCGTCGAATGGTGCGAGCGCACCAAGCTCGACAAGGAGGCGAACACCGCCCTGCGCAAGCTGATCAAGGTCGAGCCCGACCACGCGCGCGCCCGCAAGAAGCTCGGCCACGTCCGCTTCGATGGCCAGTGGTTCACGAGCGAGAAGAAGCTGGAGGCCTACCAGGAGAAGGAGGCCGCCCGCCTCGCCAAGGAGCAGGGCCTGATCAAGTGGAAGAAGCAGTGGGTCCGGGAACAGGACATCCCCTTCCTCGAGAGGGGCCTCGTCCGTGGCCCGGACGGCGACTGGTGGACCGAGGACGACCTCGAGAAGCACGAGGAAGGATGGGTGCGTCAGGACCTGGTCTGGGTCTCCCCGCAGGAGGCCGAGAAGATCGGCGAGGGCTTGTGGAAGTGCGGCGAGGAGTGGCTCGATTTGGAGGGGGCCAACCGCTACCACGCCAGGCCGAATCAGCCCTGGCGCATCCCGAGCGACCGGCTGATCCTGCGCACGACCTGCACCCGCGAAGTGGCCGCAGGAGCCATCCTCGAGATGGAACGCGCAGTTCCGGACCTGGTGAAGATCTTCGGCCGCATGCCCGATCAGAAGGTCGAGGTCTTCCTCTCCGGCAACGGCGCGATCCTCGGCACCCTCTGCTCGGAGGGGTTCGGCGGGATGCCGGCGATCGAGGGCCGCGGCCTGATCGAGTCGGTCGAGATCGTCTTCGCCGAGAGCTGGTTCCACGTCGAAGAGCGCACCTGGCACGGCGTCGCCTCGACCTGGTGGGACCCGTCGGAGGAGAACGGGGCCCGCTTCGGACCCCACCGCGCCCGGGCCGCGATGGGCCTCGGCTTCGCGGATGCCATCGACCCCAGCCCCAAGGCCGTCGAGAAGCTGATCCAGAAGAAGGGCCCGTTCGACGGCTTTGCGGAGTCCTACTACGCCGAGAAGCAGCTGCCCGAGTGGTTCCGGTGGGGGGCCTCCTGCTATGTCGGTAGGTACTACGCCGCCCAGGTGGAGCGGGGTGGTGACCCCTTCTGGACCCGGAAGTGGAGCGTGGACAACCTCAAGCGTAAGGGGGGCCTGCCCAGCTTCCTGCGCGGCGTGTTCGAGATGGAGATGACGGGGCGCGAAGAGGACTCGCGCAACGTGCTCTCCGCTGGCCTTCTGATGGCGTTCATCCTGGACGGCCAGTGTGGACCGGTCCGGGCGGCCCACGCCGAGTTGAAGGTCGCCCTGAAGGAGGGCAAGGACCCCGGGAAGATCCTCGACAAGCTGCGTAAGGAGATCGAGAAGCACGAAGACGAGCTCCGCGCCTTCGCCGGTCTCTGATCGAGTCACGCTACACGACCCCCACAATGAGCCTCCTGGTCCTCACCCTCACCCTGCTGCCCCCGCAGGGACTCGACGACCCCGCTCCTCTGCACCCGGCGGGGTCGGCGCTGTATCTGGACGTGCCCGATGTACCCAGCGCGATCGAGGCCTACCAGCGCACGGCGTTGTTCGAGACCCTGCGCGACCCTGAGATCCAGAAGCTGGCGGGCAGCGTGGTGGGACTGGAGCAGCTCGACCCCTTCGCCCTCCTGGAGTCGGAGTACCGCAAGGCCGTCGAACGCGGGGAGCTGCCACCGATCTGGGAGGTCGTGATCGAGCCGCTGCAGAGCCTGAGCCTGTCACTGTCGAGCCCGGAGGGTCCGCTCATGCCGACGATCCTGGCGCTGATCGGGGGGCAGGCCAGCGAGGAGCAACTCTTCGAGGCTATCGGCGCTCAACTGATGCTCGAGATGCGCGACGTCGCCGCCGCGGATGCCCTGCGCTCCATGCTCCTCGCGCTGCTCCCCGAAGAGCCGGAGATCAGCCAGATCACGGGCGCGACGGTCTACCACTTCCCCAGCTCGAACGGCCGGGTCTCCCTCGTCCAGGACGCCAACCGCTGCGTGTTCCTGGCCGGCGCGAACACTCCAGAGGAGTACGTGGGTCGCGCGCGCGGCGAACTGACCGGCCTGCGCGTGGAGGTACCCGAGCCCTGGCAGGGCACCGGTGACACCGTCTTCCGATTCCAGTCCACGGTGCAGGAGGAGCTCTGGTCGCTCGAGGATGGCGTGAGCTTCAGGTCACCCTTCGCGCTGGCCGGCCCGGCCCTCGAGCTGGCCGAGGGTCTGGTCGGACCGCTCGTGTCGATGCTGGGCCGCGGCGGCAACTGGCGCATGGGCATCGACGAGAAGGGGCGCGTGATCACCGAGGGCCTCAGTCGACGCGGGATGTTGCCCCTCGACGACGTCCTCGCCTCCAGGCCCCTGGATCCGGCCGCGCTCGACCTGATCCACCCCGATGCGATCGTCGGTTGGGCCGTCCACTTCGACCCCGAGCCCCTGCTCGCGCTGATCGAGGAGGCGCTCGGAGCCCAGGCGGGCGGTCCCGGTGGACGCTCCGCGCCCAACCCGATGGAGATGCTCGACGAGCAGTACGGCTTCCGGCCGGACCGCGACCTGCTCGCCCCCCTCGGCTCGGCCCTGGCCTACAGCCTGCCGGAGCCGAAGACCCTGCTCGCCGCGCCGCCCCTGATGGTCTCGGCGGCCCTCAGCGATCGCCAGGCCTTCCAGAAGGGCATGGATGGGCTCAGCGTGTTCGTGCGTGACGAGACCCGAGGGGACTTCGAGATCTCGCGCAGCGAGTACCGCGGGATGCGCCTCTACTCCCTCGAGATCGACTGGGACGCGGTCGGGTTGCCGGCCGACATTCCGA
Source organism: Planctomycetota bacterium (assembly GCA_027623615.1). Classification (GTDB taxonomy): domain Bacteria; phylum Planctomycetota; class UBA1135; order UBA1135; genus JALWOP01. Next base: position 2,791 of record JAQBVH010000596.1, read on the forward strand.
TCGATCCGAGCGCGTTCTTCAAGCTGACCATGGCGGTGTGCGACGAGCGGGTCTTCGTGACGACGCTGCCGAGCCACGCCAAGCGCGAGATCCGCCGCATCCTCTCCCAGAGCGGCGTCGAACCCGCGCGCGAGTTCCCCGAGGGGTGCACCTCGGTCGGCTTCGCGGACTGGTTCACCTTCATCGGCAAGCTCTACACCTCCGCCCGCGCGATCGCGCCGATCATGGCCCTGGCGGGCGAGGACCTGCCCTTCGACCCGGCCCTCCTGCCCCCGGCGGAGCGGATCACCGGTCGCTTCGCCGAGAGCCTGCGCTGGAAGCGTCACCACGGTGACGAGTGGGTCCTGCACTACCAGGAGTCGTCGATCGGGCCCGAGATCGCGATCGTCCTCGGCGTCGCCGTGCTCGCCGGTCAGATGCGCATGGTCGACACGGAGGGCGAGCTGGTGGCCGTCGAATCCGGATACGCGAGCAGCGAGCGCGTCGCGCAGGCGGCGAGGAACTACCAGGCGGTGCACGGCAAGTGGCCGACCGTCCATGACCTCGTCACCCCGGCGGAGGAGGGCGGCGAACCGTGGCTCAATCCCCTGTTCCTCGTGGATCCGTGGGGCAATGCCATCCAGCTGAAAGAGCTCGAGGGCGGCCGCCTGCAAGTTTGG
>JAQBVH010000597.1 GCA_027623615.1 Planctomycetota bacterium
CACAGGTTGCGGTAGCCCTCCTCGTTCTCGACGAGGGCCACCAGGCGACCGGCGCGCTCTCCTCCAACCCCGTGGCCTCCATCCCTGGGGTTCGGGTCGGAGAGCTCGGCGGCGACGAGCGGACGGAAGAGCACGTCGCCGTCCAACGCCTGAGCCGCTTGCAGGAAGTCCACGAGTCCCGACATCTGGTCCACGTCCGCGAGGGCCATCGCAGGCAGCCCCAGGGCCACCGCACGCTCCACCAGGGTCGAGGGGGCGTCGATCCCGGTGAGCAGGGAGTGGTGGCCATGGACGCGGAGCGGGACGTACATCAGGTGGAGATCCGGGTGAACGGGGAACACTAACAAAACCCTAAGCGCTGTCCAGTGCCTACCACGAGCTTGTCCGCGGAGATGCCATGCCGGAGGCTGGATCCGGGGCCCCCGATTACGATCGACTTCCCATGGCTCGACGACTGGCTCGATCCCTCGGCGCCGCCGCCGTTCTCCTCGCGCTCTGCTCCAGCTGCTTCACGACAGCCCTGTGGCAAGGCTACGAGCGGGCGAAGGACAATGAGGAGGAAGAGGAGGTGCCCAACGCCCTCGGTGTCGTGCTGCTCACTCCGTTGACGCTCCTGCTCGACCTCTGCAGCGCGCCGTTCCAGATCGAGTGGTTCGGCGAGGTGGACGGCGAGGTGGGCGACGAGGACGTGGGCGACGACGACTGCTGAGCCGCGCTGGGGAGGCTACGCTGGCGCGCCGATGGCGCTTCCCCCCTGCACGACCGAGGCCGCGTTCGAGCGACTCGATCGCGCTGATCTGGTCCTGGTGGAGGCCGCCAGTCGGATCGCCGCTCGTCACGGAATCGACGGGGAGGTGCAGCCCTTCCCGCTCGGCTCCCTGCCGGTGCTCGCGGTGGGGGAGCGGCATGTCCTCAAGCTGTTCCCGCCCATCTGGCTCAAGGAGCGTGCCCACGAGTCGGCCGCGCTACGCTTTCTCGCGGGGCGCCTTCCTGTTGTCGTTCCAGAGGTGGCAGCTGAGGGGGAACTCGACGGCTGGGAGTACGTGCTGATGACGCGCTTGCCCGGGCGTCCGCTCGACGAGGTCTGGGACGACGTGGACGGTGCGCAGGCCCGTGACCTCGCCGCGCAGGTCGGCCAGCTGCTCGCTGCGCTCCGTGGTCTGGATGCGACCGCAGCTCCGAGTTGCCTCGACTGGTCGAGCTTTCTCACCGGTCAGCTCGCGGCGTTCTCCGAGCGGCAGCAAGAGCTCGGACTCGCCGACGGCTGGGCGGCATGTTTGCTCGAGGCGCTGCGGGACCTCGATCTTCCCGCGCGAGCCCCACGCGCCTTCCTGCATACCGAGGTCATGCCGGCACACCTGAGCGTCGTCGAGCAGGAGGGCAGGCTGCGCCTCGCAGGGCTGCTCGACCTCGAACCCGCCATGGTCGGCGACCCTGACTACGAACTCGCCTCCTGCTCCCCGTTCTTCTTCCGGCGTCGGCCCGAGCTGTTCGAAGAACTCGCCGCGGGGCATGGGGGGCTCGAGCCCGGGTGGCGCGATCGAGCCCTGGCCTACACCTGCCTGCACCGCTATGCCAACGTGCCGCGCTACCTGGAGTGGATGCCCGTGAAGGGCGAGGCGTCGTTCTCGAGTCTGCGTCGCTGCTGGTTCGGCGCTTGATCGACGTCGGCCTGCGATCGTCTCGTCCCGCGCCTCATTGGTTGCAACGTTGGCGAGTAGGCTTATCCCTGGATGGGATCGATCGCGAACTGGTCGTAGTGCTGGGACTCGACCGTTCCTTCGTGAAACTCAGCGCCCCAAGTCGAGCCGGACGCGGGGAACCGGCTCTCGGACAAGTAGAATCGGGCACACACGCTGCCATGGATCCCAAGGTCCGCGACCTCTTCGCCCGCTTCCTCGACACGCACCCCGAGGCGGAACGCACCCAGTTCGAAGGCTGGGTGGCGGCTCACGTGGAGCACGAGGAAGCCCTGCGCGGGTTCATGACCGAGCTCGAGATGCTGCGGGACATGCTCGACCTCTCCCAGGAGTCGATCGCCGCGCACCTGCTCGAGAGCCACGGGATCGACCTCGACCACAGCGTCAGCCTCGACCTGCGGCAGCCGCCGACCGACCATACGCCGGGCACGGGCGCCGGCACGATCGACCTGACCCCGCACCTGCCGGCCCGCGAGGGTTCTTCGCGCCGCTACCGCGTGCGCCGGGAGCTGGCCCGGGGCGGGATGGGCACGATCCTGGAGGTCTGGGATCAGGACCTGCGCCGCCGCGTCGCGATGAAGGTCACGCGCCAGGGAGCGGCGGGCCTGCGCGTTGCGGACTCGCGCGCCCTGGCACGCTTCCTCGAGGAGGCGCAGATCACCGGCCAGCTCGATCACCCCGGCGTCGTGCCGGTGCATGAGCTCGGGGTCGATGCGAGCGGCGAGGTCTTCTTCACGATGCGCCTCGTGCGCGGCAACGACCTGGAGACCGTGCTGCGCGAGATGGACTCCGGCGAGCGGGACTGGTCTCTGACCCGCGTCCTCGGCGTGGTCCTGCGCGTGTGTGAGGCCGTTGCCTTCGCCCACTCCAAGGGCGTGATCCATCGTGACCTCAAACCCTCCAACGTGATGGTCGGTCGCTTCGGCGAGGTCTACGTCATGGACTGGGGCCTTGCCAAGGTGCTCGGTCGGCCTGATGTGACCGCCATCTGTGACCCGGAAGCCAGCGGTTCCCTCGCCCGCGTCGAGAGCCTGCGCGGTGATCTGGAGGACGACGAATCCTCTGACTCGCCGGTGTTCACCCAGTTCGGCGAGGTCGTCGGCACGCCGGCCTACATGCCCCCCGAGCAGGCGCGCGGCGACCTCGACCAGCTCGGTCCGCCGGCGGACGTCTACTCGGTCGGCGCGATCCTCTACCGCATCCTGGCAGGCAAGCGGCCCTACGACAACGGTCGCCGCCAGTCGGCGGGCGAGGTGATGATCGCCGTGGCCAGCGGTCCGCCCGAACCCCTCGCGCGCTCGAGCCGGCCTGCGCCGGCGGAGCTGTGCGCGATCTGCGACAAGGCGATGTCACGGGCGGTCGCGGATCGCTACGCGAACATGCAGGAGATGGCCGAGGACCTGCGCCGCTATCTGGAGGGGCGCGTCGTCCAGGCCTACGGGCACGGCCCGATCCTCGAGCTGCGCAAGTGGATCGAGCGCAACCGCGTCCTGGCTAGCGTGGCCATCGTGTCCGTCGTTGCGATCCTCGGCATCTCGCTTCGTTCAGCCCTCGTGCAGGCGGCGAGCAACCGCGAATTGCGCCAGACCCAGCTCCAGCTCACCTCGCTCCTGGCGGACGATCTGGTCGGTCGCGACCCGGCGGCGGCCCTGGCGGTCGCGTTGCGCATGCCGCGTGGCGAGGACGACTTCCCAGTGCGCACGGCCATCCTCGGCGCGATGCAGCGGCTGCAGGAGCAGCGCTTCCT
>JAQBVH010000598.1 GCA_027623615.1 Planctomycetota bacterium
TCGACGAGCGTGTCGAGTTGGGCGGGAGAGAACACCGGCTGTCCACCGAGTCGCAGCCGCTCGCACAGGTCGACCAGGGCGCGGGCGAGGGCCGGCCGCAGGGTCGGGAGCTGCTCGAGCAGCCGCGCGAGGAAGGCGACCCTGTCGAGGCGAGCGAAGGCGCCCCCAGCGCGACCGTAGGTGCCCGCCGCCAACCCGAGCGCGAGCACCGCGCCGCGCTCGGCAAGCGCGAGCGCCTCCGTCTCTCCGATCAAGTCCGTGCCCCCGCAGAGGACCAGGACCCGATCGACGCGGGCCGGCACCGCAAGGATGTCCGCCGCACGCGCCTCGAGGCTCGGGTCGAACAGGTCCCGTGCCCCCGCCAGGTGCACGAGGGCCGCGATCAGCGCCTGATCGCTCCAGGTGTCCAGACTGCGCTGGGCCGTGGGCGCGCTCGCCCCCTCGACCAGGTGCGCGTCGTCGCGGACCTGCGTGCCCTGCGGATGCTCCACCGCCTCGACCCGGTCGGCTGGGCCGAGCGTCGGCGGGAGAAACAGGATCGCGGCGAGGAGCACGAGGGCCAGGAGCAGCAGTCGAAGGCGCATGCCCCGGGGACCGGTCGGCGCGCGCCTCGGTTGCAGCGACCTGGCGATTCCGTGCTACTCGACCGCCAGCACCCAGAGCGAGTCCGAGCCGATCACGAAGACCCGGTCGCCATCCGCGACGACGTCTCCGCCGACGCCCGCGCCCAGGTCCGGTAGCTCGATGGTCGCCAGCAACAGGTCGCCCTGGGTGCGGTCGAACAGGTACAGCGCCCGGTCGCTCGAGAAGATCACTCGCTCGGGCGACACCAGCGCCGTGCCCTGGAAGCGCTCGCCGCGGCCGAGGTACAGGGCGCTGCGCCCTGCCTCGCCCTCGCGCTGTCGACGCAGGGCCAGATGTCGCCCGTCGCGTCCCAGGCTCAGCGCCTCGTCGCCGTGCGCTCCGATCAGGTCGAGTGTGGTTCCCAGCGGACCAGGTTCGCGTACGAAGAAGTCGTCGCCGGTCGCCGGCCCGCTCGGCAGGGCGTACCAGCGATCCGAGTCGAAGGGCGCGACGAGCACCGCGCGACCGGCCGTGAGGTCGGCTGCGAGTGGCACCCGCGAGCCGGGCCAGCCCTCGTCCTCCGCGCGCCGCCTGCGCGTGCGCACGCCCCACAGCCAGCGCCCGTCGACGGCGTCGAAGGCGCAGACCAACCCGACGTTCGTGCCCACGATCAAGGCGCCGTCGATCAGCGCCAGGGGCATGCCCGAGGTCGGGATGTCGCTCCCCGAGCCGTTGCGTCCGCCCAGGTCCCGGCGCAGGTCGGCTGCCCGCGTCAGGTAGCGCGTCCAGCGCGCGCGGCCGGTCGCCGCATCGAAGGCGCACAGGTGCAGGCTGCCGCCGCGCGCCTCTCCTTCGGCGGTCGGGTCCGCGAGCACGCGCACCTGGGCGTAGAGCGTGCCCTCGCTCAGGACTGGCCCCGGCTGGAACTCGAGCTGTCCGGGCAGGCCGGTGGCCTCGAGGGCTGGGACCGGCGGGTCACTCGCCGTGCGCAAGCCAAAGCCGGACAGGTGCCAGACGAGCTTCGTTCCCTTCGCGCCGTCGGGGCGCACGCACACGAGGTGGTTGCCGCGGGCCGGCAGCTGGAACTCACGCACGGCGCGACCCGGGTGTCCGCGGTCGAGGACCAGGTACACGAGGCTCCCGTCGCTCGCCGGTCGCAGGGGCCAGCCCCCCGCGGAGGGGTAGACGTAGGGCTGCAGGCGCGGAATGTCGAGGAACTCGGCCAGGCCGAGGCGCTCGACGATGCTCGCCTTCTCGCCGCGCACGATCGAGGCGTCGACCCACACGAGACCGCGCGGTGTCTGTACGGCGAGCCCGCCTCCTGCGAGGCCGGTGGCGCCGGGGCTGAGGGTACGCCCGAGGGGGGCCGGTCGCGGGTCACGACCGACCCGCTGGTCGGTCTCGAGGCGCACGTTCTGGACCAGGCGCAGGTGGTGTGCACTGCGCCAGGCTGGGATGGTCTCTGCACCCGTGAGGGCAGCGGCCATCGACTCGCGGCGCGTGAGGGCCGCCGTGAGCGGGTCGTCCTCTTCGACATGCGACCAGGCCCGCGCGAGCCAGGTGCGCGCGAAGGGCAGCCGCCCGGCCTCGAGCTCGCGATCGGTCAGGCGCAGCGCCGCTGTGGCCGCCGCGCGGGTCGAAGGCCATTCCCGCTCCACGGCTTGCAAGCGTTCCGCCACGAAGGGGTCGCGGGCGAGCTGGGCCCAGGCCAGGTCTCCGAAGCGATCACGCCACGCGGCGCGGTGTTCGGGGCCCCCGGCCTGCAGGCGTCGTTGCACGGCGGCGACCACGCCCTCGACCCGGCGTTCGTGGGTGTGGTCCCGGTCGGGGAAGAGCCCCTGGGGCGCGGCCGCATCGACCAGCCGCACCACGTCTCCGGGTTCGGACTCGACCAGGGCGCGGCGCCAATGATCGAACGCGTGGCTGCGCGACAGGCTGACGTTCGTGCCCTCGCGGACCGCTTGCCAGGCCTCGTCCCCGGCACGCAGGGCCGCCTGGGGAGCCTCGCTGCTGGGCAGGAAGGTGTCGTTGCGGAGGGCACCCTCCCGGTCGAGGTCCACCCCGTCCTGCGCGAGGGCGAGGCACAGACCGATCGTCAGCAGCGTCATGGGAACGTGATCGAGACCCCGTTGGTCGGATTCGAAGTGGAGCCCGGGTTCAGGTCGCGATCCCGGAGCTGGAAGTTCCAGGTCTCGCCGGGCTGGATGTCGTGGGCAGGAGTGGTGGGGATCGCGGTCGAGTCCACCGGGACCTCGACCGTACCGTACGGGCTCACGCTTGCCACCGGCTGGATGCGCGCGATCTGTCCGGCAAGACACTCCGGCAAGACACAGGGTGCCCTGGCTGCCCGTGCGGCGATCGGGCGGAGAGCGGGAGCCGGGAGCATGGTTCGATCCTGGGGTGCACGCTGGGAGAGGCAGAGGGGGCGCTGGCGCGAAGGAGAAGGAACCCCGGCCCCTATTTCTGGAGCCTGAGTCCAACGGGGCCCGGGCGCCGGAAGGACCAGGTGAGCGGCAAGCGGGCATGGGGCGTCCCGCGGCGCGCTACGATCACCTGCCAGCGATCGTGCAGGGGCGTTCCCTCGCTCCGTGCCCGCGCACCCTGTCCGGACAGTCGGGGTGCGCGGGTTCCTACCCATGCTTGCGACCGTGACCCAAGCCATCCCCGATCACACCCAGCTCGCCCTGCTGACCCGCATGCTGCGCGACCAGCGTGCGGGGAAGCTCGCATCCCTGACGACGTACCTGGCTGGGCACGAGGGGGTGGAGGCCTGGGTCGCGCACCACTACCTGCGCCTGACCGGGCGCGCGGCAGACGCCGACGAGGTTCCCGGCGAGCCCGCCCCCGGACGCCGACTGGGTCCTTACCGGCTCGTGCGCG
>JAQBVH010000599.1 GCA_027623615.1 Planctomycetota bacterium
CGGCTGCCAGTTCCGGTGCGGAGCCTTGTGCTGGTACATCAAGAGGAACGGCTTGTCCTCGTCGCGCCCCTCGGCGAGCCAGTCGAGGGCCAGGTCGGTGATCACCTCGGTCGTGTAGCCCTCGTGCTTGACCGTGCCCGCAGCCGACTTCATCGGCGGGTTGTAGTAAGGGCCCTGACCGATCAAGACCTCCCAGTGATCGAACCCGGTCGGGTCGCTCACGAGGTGCCACTTGCCGATCATGGCGGTCTGGTAGCCCGCGCCCTGCAGCAGCTTCGGCATGGTTTGCTGCGCGCCGTCGAAGCTGTCGCCGTTGGTCAGGAAGCCGTTGGCGTGGGAGTGCAGTCCGGTCAGCACCGTGGCCCGGCTCGGGCCGCAGATCGAGTTCCCGCAGAAGCAGTTCTCGAAGAGCATGCCCTCGCGCGCGAGCCGGTCGATGCTCGGCGTCACGTTGCGCGTCGAACCGTAGGCGGAGATCGCGTGGGCGGCGTGATCGTCCGAGAAGATGAAGACGATGTTCGGGGGCGCGTCCTGGGCCGCGGCGGGCGCGGCGAGGAGCAGGGGTAGCAGGCTGCCGAGGTGCATGCGGTCCAGGTTAGATCGGCGCCTCGAACGACGTCTTGGCGGCTCGGGTCCTGAGCCGTACGTCCGACAGATTTCCAGGAATCAGCGTTCGAGCGGTAGCGCACTGGAGGGTCCGCGCGGCCCGCACGTCGACCGGCCGCACGGCACCTCGCAGGGTCTCGGAGAGGCCTTCGCAGGCCCGGGATCGCGCATGCAACGAGCCTGGCGCCTGGCACGGGACTTGATTCTCTCCGGCAGAAGCACAGGCCCCGCTGGTGAGTTTCTTTGTAGTTGCCAGGTCCGGGCTTGCCGGCGGGTGCCTGGGTTTCACTTCAACGAAGGGGACCTCCCAAGTGGGGGGTCCCCTCCGCTTCATTGTGGGGTGGGAATACGGTGCCGCACGACTTCTTCCCACCCCACCACGCACCGGACCCCACCACGCATCCGAGTCACCCGATCGGAGTCGCGCCAGGGCCGATTCGAGTGAGCCGACTGGCACGGGATTCGTTTTCCCGGTCCGCGGGACCGCTCCCCTGCCCCTGGGCCCGCGCAAGCAGGGCCCCGAAGCGGTACCCTCCCTCGCCCCATGATCGAAGTCGCTCACCTCACGCGCCGGTTCGGCAATGTGCTCGCCGTGGACGACCTTTCCTTCTCTCTCAAGAAGGGCGAGGTCGTTGGCTTCCTGGGCCCCAACGGGGCCGGCAAGACCACCACGATGCGGATCCTGACCGGCTACCTGCCGGCGAGCTCCGCGGAACGACTGACCGTCGCCGGTCACGACGTCCTGCGCGAGTCGATGCAGGTCCGGCGCCGCATCGGGTACCTGCCCGAGTCCGTGCCCCTGTACAGCGAGATGCGGGTGCGGGAGATGATGGCCTTCCATGGCCGGCTGCATCGCATGGATCGGGCGACCCTGCGGGACCGGATCCCCGACGTGCTCGACCGGGTCGGCGTGCTCGACCGGGAGCAGCAGCTGGTCGGCAAGCTCAGCCGCGGCCTGCGGCAGCGGGTGGGCATCGCGGTCGCGCTCCTGCCGGACCCTGAGGTGCTCATCCTCGACGAGCCCACCTCCGGCCTGGACCCGATGCAGCGGGTCGAGGTGCGCGACCTGATCCGGGACCTGGCCGACGAGCACACGGTGCTCCTCTCCTCCCACATCCTCGCCGAGATCGAGGCGGTCTGCCCGCGGGTCGTGATCCTGCACCAGGGGCGGCTGGTCGCGGACGGCACCAAGGCACAGCTCGTCGAGACCCTCGGCGGCCAGGGCTTCGTGAACTGTGAGGCGGTCGTGCCCGACGCGGCGGCCGCGCAGGAGCTGCTCGGCTCGCTGCCCGGGGTGACCCGGGTGGACGTCGGTGAGCGGGTCGGAATCCACCAGGCCTTCGAGGTGCACGGCAGCGGCGACCTGCGCGAGGACGTGGGCGCGCTGGCCATGACCCAGAGCTGGGCGCTGCGTGAGCTGTCGAGCCGGCGCCCGACCCTCGAGGAGCTCTTCGCGCGCCTCGTGCTCGGCGCGGACCCGAACGACGCGCCGGTCAAGGCTGCCGTGGCGACGGTCAGCGCGACCCCCGACCCCGAACCAGGGGCGGTGGATGCCTCGGGGTTGAACCTGATGCCCGCGACGACCGAGCCGAAGCTGGGCGAGATCGGCAACAAGGCGAACTTCTACAGCCTCAACCCCTTCGACGGGGGCGGCGCGCGGGACTTCACCAAGCCGATGACGGCCGCACCCGGCGCTCCGCCGGCTGAAGCCCCGGAGTGCGAGGAGGGGGACGGCGCATGAGGGGCATGCTCACGATCTACCGGCGCGAGATCGGGTCCCTGTTCGCGGGTCCCCTCGCCTGGTGCCTGCTGTTCTTCGGGCTGCTCACGAACGGCTTCATGATCAGCTCGACGTTCCAGTCCTCACGCACGCGCTTTGGCCAGGTCGACATCACGGGCACTCTGGAATACGTCTTCGGCGCCTCGCCGCTGTTCTGGGCGCTGCTCTTGATCCTGCCCCCGCTGCTCTCGATGAAGCTGCTCGCGGAGGAGTCCTCGAACGGCACCCTCGAGTACCTGCGCACTGCGCCGGTCGGCGACGCTGCCGTGGTCGTGGGCAAGTTCCTGGCGGGGCTGACCTTCATGGCCCTGATGTGGAGCACCCTGTTGATCTATGCCGGCGGCATCGACTACTGGGGCGCGCCGCCGGACTGGGGGCAGGTGTACTCCATCTACATCGGCATCGTGCTCCTGTCGGGAGCCTTCCTCGCGATCAGCCTCGTACCGAGCGCCCTGGTCAAGACTCCGCTGCTCGCCGCGTTCCTGGCGTTCCTCGCGTGCCTGCTGTGGTTGACCCTCAAGCCCCTGGGCATGCAACTGCTCGTTGCCTCGCGGGACATATTCGCCGACCGCTTCGGAGGCTATGACCAGGCCGAGCGCTTCTTCGAGGTGCAGCTGCACAAGTTCGACATCGGCACCCACTTCTACCGGTCCTTCTTCCGCGGGATCGTCGACACCGGTGAGCTCATCTTCTACTGCTCCTGGATGGCCCTGTTCCTCTTCCTGACCACCCGAACCTTGGAGGCACGGCGATGGCAAGGCTGAAGTCCGCCGGACAGGGAGCCCTCTCGCGGCTCGGGATCCGGTTCAACGTGCTGCTCGCGAGCGGCCTGGCCCTGGCCGCGGTGCTGATGGTCAACTGGCTCGTCTCCCGCCCGGGAACGAGCCGGAGCTTCGACCTCACGGAGAAGGAACAGAACCAGCTGAGCACCGCCACGCGCGGAGTGCTCGACCGCCTGCCAGGCAGGGTCACGATCGACGTGTTCTTCCGCTTGCCGGACGAGCAGGTCTTGCGGCCCGTGGCCGGGGCCGCGATGGACCGTTGCCGGCGCCTGC
>JAQBVH010000600.1 GCA_027623615.1 Planctomycetota bacterium
CCTCGTCGAAGCCTGCCGCGACGCCGACCTCGGTGTGCAGCAGGCTGACCGCGAGCCGCCCGAGGTCGCGCGCGCGGCGCGGCGCGCGCCGCCGCAGGTCGTCCAGATCGACGAGCTGCACCCACGGGCCGGGCAGCCAGAGCAGGTTCGGCGCCTTGAGGTCGCGGTGGGTGTAGCCCGCGCCGTGGAGCTCGCGCACGAAGTCGGCGAGGGCGCCGAGGTGGGCCTCTTCCGCTCGTAGCTCGCCGGCCGCCAGCGCCTCGTTCACGTTGGGCGCGCTGACGTGGTCCACGAGCAGGACCTCGACATCGGCACACACCAGGCGCGCGCGGGGCGTCACGGAGAGCCCGCGCCCGGCGAGGTCAAGCCCTCCATCGAAGGCGCGCCTGGTGCGCGAGGGTCGCAGCCCGAGCTTGCGCCCGCCGTGGAGCCGCTCGCGCTTGGCGACGAGCATGCCCTCGGGGCCCTCGACGAGGGAGAGGCCCTGCTTGTGCGGCAAAGCAGGCACCGGGCGCCGGCCGGGCCCGAACCAGTCCGCGCCCAGGGCCGCGTCGACCCACGCCTCGCTGAGCAGCGCGTCGTCGTACCAGGCCGCCCCGGCGGCCGTGCGCCGCTTCGCGATCGCCAATGCGCTCAGTCCCTCTGCGCGCCGAAGCAGTACAGGGACGCCTTGGTGCGCAGGTAGACCACGCCGTCGATCACCGCCGGCGTCGCGAAGAGCTCGTCCTCGAAGTTCGCCTCGTGCACGACCTTCAGCTCGTCCGCGGTCGCGTCCAGCAGGTAGAGGGTGCACTCCGCCGAGCCCGCGACGATCAGGTCCCCTGCCGCGACCGGCGAGAGGTAGTACTCACTGCGATCCGAGCGCCGCGCGCGGCCGAAGATCGGCGCACCGGTCCTGGCGTCGAGGCAGGTCACGATCCCGCCCGACTTGAAGAGCCAGACGCGGCCCGCGTGGACCAGCGGCGAGGCCACGTAGGGCAGGCCGCGGTCGTAGGTCCAGAGGAGGTCCTTGTCCTCGACCTCGCCCTCGGCGCCCGCTCGCAGGGCCAGCATCATGTTCTGGCCAGGTGCCTGGGGACCCGCGGTCGCGCCGACGAGCTCCTCGACTTCCCAGGTGCCGTTGTGATCCCCGTCGATGTAGGTGAAGGCGTCCTTGGCCCGGCACTCGGGCACCTCGTCCCGGGTGACGTGCCCGTCCCCGTCAGCGTCCAGGCGCTTGAAGAGCAGCGCGGGGTCCGCGACCTCCTCGTCCGAGACCTCGAGGGTGCGCCCGAAGCCCGCATCCCAGAAGCCGCGCCCGGAGGAGTTCGGCGTGCTCCAGGCCGCGAAGTAGAGGGTGTCCCCGGCCGCCGTCGCCGACGTGCACGGGAAGGCCGTGATCCCGGCGTAGGACCAGAGCAGCTCGCCGCTCTTGGGGTCGAACGAGCACAGCCGCGCCGAGCTGCCGACGATGAGCTCCTCGCGCTGGCTGTTGCGCCAGAGGAACGGCGTGCCGTGGGACTCGTAGTAGCTGAAGCGATCCACGGACCAGCGCTGCTCGCCGGTCTTCTTGTCGAAGGCCAGGAGCGCCGCCTCCGGCGCCCCGTCGCGGGTCAGGATCACCAGGTCGCCGGCGAGCAGCGGCGACGGCCCGACGCCGAAGCTGTAGCCGGGGTGCGGCAGCTGCTTCTCCCAGGCGAGCTCGCCCTCGAGGGTGAGCGCGATCAACCCATAGCCGCCGAAGTAGGTGTAGACGTGCTCGCCGTCGCTGCACGGCGAGGGCAGGGCCGGGCCGGCGTCCACGTGGGCGTACTGAGGATGCTCCTCGCGCTCGAAGCGCCTGCGCCAGAGCTCCTTCCCATCCCTGCGGCGCAGCCCCACGATCACGTCGTGGGTCGCGTCATCGCTGCCCGTCAGGACGATCACGTCCCCCACCACGCAGGGCGAGGAGTGGCCGCCTGGCAGGGCGGTCTTCCAGAGCACGTTCTGCGCCGGTCCCATGGCGCGCGGGATCGGGGCCTCGCCGACGGCGACCGAGAGGCCGCCGGGCCCGCGAAACTGGGGCCAGTCGCCGGTGGAGCTGAGCGGGCACAGGAGCAGCAGGCTCGTCAAGGTGATCGACATGGCCGAGATCATCCACTCTCCGCGCGCCGCCGTCTGCGCGAAACGACGACTACCTCGGCGAATCAGTCGGCTCCCGAGGTGCCCGCCGTCCCAATCAGGGCCTCCAACCAGAGCCTTGCTTGCCCACCTCGCCTCCCCCTGCGACGCTCTTGGGTAACCATGCGACCGCGACCCCTCCCCCTGGCGCTCTGCACCCTGCTCCTCGTCGGTGTCCCGCTCTTCGCCCAGGACGAGCAGGACGCTCCGCCGCCCCCGCTGCCCACGACCGGCGGCGCGGACCCCTCGTCCGACGCGTTCAGGATGGGCTCGCCCCCAGGCCTGCCCGACGGGTTGGCCGAGGAGGACATGTGGCCCGCCGCCAGCGCCGAGGGTTGGAAGCAGCCGGTGCTGATCAAGTGGCAGCGCACCTTCGAGGATGCGCTGAAGGTGGCGCGCACCGAGAACCGCCCGGTCATGGTCGCGGTCAACATGGACGGCGAGATCGCGAGCGAGCACTTCGCCGGCGTGCGCTACCGGTCGGTCGACACCGCGCAGCTGATGTCGAAGTACGCCTGCGTGATCGCGTCGGTCTATCGGCACACGCCGCGGGACTACGACGAGCACGGCAACCGGGTCTGCTGCCCGCGCTTCGGCACGGTCACCTGCGGCGAGCACATCAACGCCGAGCGTGAGCTGTACGGTAAGTACTTCGACGGCCGGCGCATCTCGCCGCGCCACATCGTGCTCGACCTCGAGGAGCAGGAGACCATGGACGTCTACTACTCCTGGGACACGGCCACGGTCACCAGAACCTTCGTCAAGGGGGTCGAGGGTTGGCCCGAACCGAGCGAGCTGCACGAGCCGAGCCTCGAGGAGCTCGTCGGCAGCGCCCGGGTCGAGCACCGCGAGTCGGCCGAGCGCGCCTACCGGGAAGGTGATGCGGCGATCCGTCGGCGCCTCCTGCAGGAGCTGGTCGCCAACCACCAGGTCGATCAGATCGAGGTCCTGCGCCAGGCGATCTTCGGCTTCGACCTCGAGCTCGCGCGCCTCGCACGGCGCGCCCTCGCCAGGTGCGAGACCGACGCTGCCCTCGACCTGATCGCCGAGGCGCTCAAGACCCCCCTCGACGCGGACGAGCGCACGCTGCTGCTCGACGCCGTCGAGCGCCTGGGCGACACCCGGCCCAGGGCACGCAGTCTGCTCGCCTTGCACCGCGGACTCGCCGTCGAGTCGACGCACATCCCCCTCGAGGCCGCGGTCAACGCTGCCGCGTACGGGGCCAACGCGCGCGGCGGCGTGAACCTCGTCGCCCGGGAGGACGCGGTCGAGACCCGGCCCAAGGATCCGGCCGCCCTG
>JAQBVH010000601.1 GCA_027623615.1 Planctomycetota bacterium
CGTCCACCGCCTTCTCCCCCGGAATCTCGTTCAGCGGCCAGACGACCAGGACCAGGCGAGCCCCGCGCGCCTCGCACCCATCGGCCACCGCCTCGAGGTTGGCCCGGAACTCCCCAGCGGAGACCCGCGGAGTCGCTGAACGTTCCTCCTTCTCCTTCTTCCCCGGCTTGCCCTTCGGAGCGGACTTGGGAGACTTGAGCCGCTCGACGAGCCGCACCAACCCGATCGGGCTGGGCTTCTTCAGGCGTGCTGCATAGGCCGAGTCGGACAGGCTCTCGCCCTTGGGCATGTTGCGCTTGGTCCCGCCCCGTGCGGCGGCGCAGGCGTCGTTGTAGCCGAAGGTGAACGTGACGACGTCGGGCTCGAGGTCCCAGCCCTCGATCTCCAGGAAGCGGCGGCCCTGATAGGACGAGTAGCCCGGGACGCCGGCGTTGATGACCTCGTAGCCCTCGAGCCGCTGCGCAAGCTGCGCAGGGAAGGTCTCGGCACCCTCGGCGCCCCAACCAAAGGTGCAGGAGTCGCCGACGCAGAGCACGCGCCCCGCGTCGCCGCCCGTCGGAGCGTCCAGGGCGGTGCGGTAGCCGCGCCCGTCGGTGAACACGTCGTAGACCCCGGAGCTGGGGGAAGACTCGACGGCGAGGTTCGGCTTCAGCCGGAAGAACAGGTCGCCATCCGGTAGGTACATCAGGTCGCGCAGATCCTCGCGATCCCCCTGATCTCCCTGCTCCCACTCGATCGAGATCGGCGCGGGCCCGGGGCCCATGACCGAGAGAACGATGCGCGCGCCGCCCTCCATCAACGCGAGGGTTCACAGGACGAGCAGGACGCCGGTGGTCTCGGGGTGCTTCAAGGGCGGGAGGGCGTGGGCCGCTCCAAAGGTACACCACTCGCGATCCGCGGCGTCCGCGGCGCAGCCCGTTTGGACACCCGCGAGGGCGGTGGGGGGGTCCACGCGCGTCGATACGCACGCAAGCGAGCTCGGAGGGCCAGAGCCGCCCGTTCCACGGAAGCTGCATATTCTGGAGTTGCGCCGTCGCCCCTCGAGAGCGAACGTCGCCTCATCACTCACCATGCGTTCTCCCCTCCTGCTCCTGGTCCTCGCCCTCCCCTTGCAAGCCCAAATCACCTACGACGCCGGCGTCGCGGGTAACCCACCGACCGCGCCCTCGCCGACGGCCCAGGGTTGGACCGAGCTCCTGACTGGCGGCGTCACGGCGGGCGACGTGTCGCCCGACCCGGCCTGGCAGATCAACGACGCGAGCGCCGGGGTCGGCCGCTATTCGGCCGACCTGTACACCAACCAGAAGAACTACGAGTGCGAGCTTGTGGTGCGCCCCCTCGCGGGCACGCTCTGGGTCGAGCTCGACGGCGGCGACCTGATCACCGACAACATCTTCGAGTTCGAGCTGCGGCTCGTGGGTCAGGACGTACACGTCGTCGAGCTCGGTAGTGGGCAGACGATTGTCTGCCCGAACGCCGCGGATGGCGCCTACCACTCGTTCCACTTCCTCTCGGGGTACTCGTGGGACACGGGGCAGGTGCGCTACGACGGCGTCTACATGGGTTCGGTGCCGTACACCAACTGGGGACTTGCGGTCTTCGGCGAGGGCCTGCGCTGGGGCACGACGGACCCCACCGGGCGCGCGCGCTTTCACAAGGTGTGGATGGATATCGTGAAGCCACGCGCGGTCGGCGAGAGCTACTGCGGGCCGGCAGTGCAGCACTCCGGTGGGCAGTCGGGGCGCATCGAAGCCTTCGGCATTCCCTATGCCTGGCACAACGACCTGCGTCTCGACGCGGTCGATCTGCCGATGCACCAGTTCGGCTACTTCCTCGTTTCCGCGACGCAGGCCTTCGTACCGATGCCCTGCGGCTCCCAGGGCAACCTCTGCCTCGGCGGCAACATCGGTCGCTACGCCTCGGACGTGGCGAGCACGGGCGCAGCCGGTGCCCTGTCCCTGCAGATCGACCTGACCGACCTGCCCACGGCCCCGCCCTCGAGCGTCGTCACCGGCGAGAGCTGGAACTTCCAGACCTGGTTCCGCGATGTGAACCCGGCGCCCACGTCCAATTTCACCGACGCGGTCACGGTGCATTTCTGAGCGGGGCACTTCCAAGCAGCCGAGACGGTTTGGCTGCGCCGCACCGGGCCGCCCGATTCAGTTCGACCGGCCGGATCTCGCGTTTGGGCTCCGTGCAATCAATACAGGGGCCCGCGGGGTGAGTTGAACGATCTGTAATCCGCGTTCTCCCCAGGGAGAACCTCCGTCACATCGGAGCACCCATCTCAACTCAATGACGACCGAGGCCGAAAGGGGTGGGGCGGAGCCATCCGCTTCCATGACTCACCAACGAAGCCTCGCGGCGCGCCTGCGCCTGATCCTCGTCCTGCCGCTCGCCTCCCTCGCGATCGTGCTGAGCGCAAAGACGATCGAGGACTTCTCGGTCTACGGGAACATGCGCAAGATCGGCACCTTGAGCCAGGTCTGCGTGGACTCGAGCGACCTCGTGCACGAGCTGCAGCGGGAACGCGGCCTGGTCGGCGGACTCCTGGGCAACAGCGGCGATGAGTTCGTGGCGCGCTTGCCCAACCAGCGGGAACGCACTGATGACCGCCGCGCTGACCTGATGGCCACCCTTGCGCGCGTGAACCTCGCCGACTACGACCAGGACCTGGCCGATACGTTCGAAGCCTGGCTGCGCCGGATCGAGCAGCTCGATGGCCTGCGTCAGCGCGTCGACGCGCGCACCGTGCCGGCCGCGGAGGCCTTCGACTTCTTCACGACCACCAACGGGATGGTGATCGACTCGATCGCGCGGGTGGCTCACCTGGTCGAGGACGCGGACGTCGGTCTGGAGCTCAGCGCCTACGTCTCGCTCTTGCTCGGCAAGGAGCGCTCGGGCGCGGAGCGGGCCTTGATGACGAACATGTTCTCGCGGGACACCTTCGCGGAGGGGGCCTACCAGCGCTTCCTCGCCCTCGTCTCCCAACAGCAGAGCTACGCCCACGCCTTCCGCCTGTTCGCGTCAGACGCGGGCATCGCCGCCCTCGACGAGGTCATGCAGCAACCGGTCTTAAAGGACACCGAGGAGATGCGGTCGATCGCGCGCTCGAAGGGCGAACACGGGTCACTGGGTGTCGACGCCGTCGTCTGGTACGACAAGCAGACGGAGAAGATCGACCTGTTGAAGGGGGTCGAGGACCTGCTCGCCGACCAGCTGCGGGCCACGGCTGCAAGCAAGCGCTCGTACGCGTTCTGGTCCCTGGTCCTGTACCTGGTGATCGGGGTGGGTCTGTCGGTCTTCTCGGTCTGGATCTCTCAGCGCATGTCGAACAACCTCACCAGCGGCATCCACGAGTCGATCAACCAGCTGGCCGCGGCGTCGCGCTCGCTCGGCCGCGCCTCCGTGAAGGTGACCGCTTCTGCGCAGTCC
>JAQBVH010000602.1 GCA_027623615.1 Planctomycetota bacterium
GTAGCTCTGGCCGTCGTCGCCGACCGGGAACTGGGGGCCGCCGGGGCCGCCGATCGACTCCCACGGGTCGGGGCGCTTCTTCGGCTGACGCACGATCGTCTGGCTGACCTTGACCGCTGCGTGGTACTTGGCGCCGCGCAGGATCTCGCGCACCGCGAGCGCCACCGTCGACACCAGGCCCATGGCCATGACGAGGCCGATCGAGGGACGCGCGATCAGACCACCCTCGAGCCACTGCACGAAGGCGCCGAGGGCCAAGGAGGCGATCAGCACCTCGGTCACCCACAGGAGCCCGAGCGGCGTGAAGCAGCGCAGGGGGTGACGCAGCATCGTCCACCCGGTCAAGAACCCCGCCTTGAGGGCCGAGCGCCCGTCGTGCATCGCCAGCCGCGTGCGCGTGAACGTGCCCCACGCGAGGATCAAACCGAACCCGACGAAGTGCATGCCGGCCTGGAGCCAGTCCATGCTGAGCGCGGTCCACTCGCTGTCGAGGGCTTCGCGTCGGGTGTCGCCGACCGGCACGCTGTAGAGACCCTCGATCACGTACGCCTTCCAGACCGGGCCGTAGATCAGCCAGTTCCAGCCAGCGAGCAGCACGAGGACCAGAACGAGCACACGCAGGAAGCGCAGGAAGTAGCGCCCGCCGCCCATGCAGAAGCGCCGGAAGGCGCGGCCGTGGGTACGCTCGAGGATGACCTGCAGCCAGCCACCGGCGAGAAATACACCGGCCAGCACCGCGAGCAACCCGAGCGCCGCGCCCATCTGCGCGGTCTCCTTCTCGAGCGCCGCCAGGCCGGCCCGGTTGTCGTGCCGGAAGGTCGCGGTGAGGGTGTAGACCAGGTCGTCCCAGTGGAAGCTGTCCGCCGGCATCGACTCGGGGAAGGCCGGGTCCGGCGCCGCGATGGTCGGGTCCTCGCCTTCGGGCGCCTTGACGCCCTCGGTCTGGTAGCGGTTGCCGACGTTCTGGTCGAGGAACGCGTTCCAGGCGAGACCGATCGGCAACGCCAGCGCCGGAATCAGCAGCGTCGGCAGGAGCCACAGCGGCGCCCGGCCGAGCACTCGCCGAATCGAGCGCAGGAACAGGAGCGGGCCGACGCGCAGGGGCTCGTCGTGCAGGAACGGAGGGGGATCGCTCTGGTGCGGCATCGATCAACCCCCGATCGTGGAGTACCAGTGAAGGAGGTGCGTGTATTGGCTCCAGGCGCGCTCCGCCCAGCGGACCGGCGTCACCTCGTCGCGCTGGTCGTACCACTGATTGTCCGCCATGTTCGCGTCGATGTAGTAGAAGCGCTCGGGGTCGATCAGGACGCGCTTGATCTTCTTCACGCCCTGCTCGAGGGGCAGCCGCAGCCACGTTTGCTCGAGCTGCGCCTCACGCGTCCACTCGAAGCGCACCACGGTGGCGTCCTCGAAGGTGACCTCGATCGTCAGCGGCAGGCACAGGGTGCCGTGGCGACGCACGACCACGTCGAAGATCCAGGGCAGGCTCTTGTCGAGCAGGTCCTCGTCCTCACCCTCGGGCTCGTCGCCGTCGTCCTCCGTGATGTCCACGAAGACGCCGTTGCGCAGGAAGTAGCCCTTGGGTTTCGACGCGCGGTTCTGGCGCACGTCCACGCCCCAGTCCACGACGCCCGTGCCCTCGAACAGGTCCTCGAAGAACCAGCTCACGTCGACGCCGGCGCCCTCCTGGAAGCTCTCGAAGAAGTCACCTGGGTAGGGATGCCGGTAGCGCCACTCGCTCGCGTAGTGGCGCATGCCCTTGAGGAAGGTCGGCTGGCCGACGACGCCCGAGAGCGTGCGCAGGATCACGGCCGGCCGCGGGTAGCTGTTGACCCGGTAGCTCGAGCGGTCCCGGTAGAGGAACCCGGCGGTGTGCACGGGGTCCGCGTCCGGATTGCCCAGGTACGAGGAGCGATCGCCCCAGCGCGGGTCGAGCTGCTCCTCGCCGAAGGTCAACCAGGGTTGGTCGCGCCACAGATCGACGAAGGGTGAAGGGTTCAGGGGTGCGAAGACCTCGCCGCGCACCTTCCAGCGTCGCCCCGAGAGGATTCCCGCGATCCCCTCGGCGGCCGGTTCGCCCGCCGTCGGCCGACCCCAGAAGGGTAGGCCGGCGTAGGAGGTCGCCGCGCGGCGCTTGCCGTAGACCCGAGCCAGCACCTCGGAGTCGGTGTAGGAGTTGAACCCCTCGTCGAGCCAGGCCGCCTCGTATTCGTTGTTCCCGACGAGGCCGTACCAGAACTGATGACCGGCTTCGTGCACGGTCACGCTCTCGGGGCGGTGCATGCGCGCGCGTGTGAACTTCGAGGTTCCGCAGGTGAACAGCGTCGGGTACTCCATCCCGCCTGCGCCGGAGGCGCCCCAGGCTGGGTCGACGGCGGTCAGCTCGCTGTAGGGGTACTCGCCGAACCACAGCCCGTAGAAGAACAGGGCCGCCATGGTCGCCTCGGCGTGGCGCTCGGCCTGAGCCTTGCGCTCGGGCTGGATCAGCACGCGCACCTTGACGCTGCGCAGGGAGAGGCTCCCGAGCTCGAGTCCGAAGGCCGCCTCGGCCGCAGCGACCTCGGCGGGGAAGCGGTCCTTCCAGGCCGTGAACTCGAAGCTCGTCTCGTGCACGTGGTAGTTCGGATCCGCCGTCCAGGCGAAGCCGTGCACGACCGGCTGGGACCCTGCGACCGAAGGCACGGGGTCGGTGTACTCCAGGTCCGCGAGCGCCGGCGCGTGGAAGCGCTGGGTGAGCTTGTCCCCTACGATCGTGGGCTCGCCGGCCGGCGCGCCGGAGGTGCCGATCTTGCCCGCGTACTCCTTGGGCAGGGTCAGCGTCACGTCGTAGGTGCCGTAGTTCGAGTAGAACTCGGTGTTCATGTGGAACTGGTGGCAGTTCCATCCCTCGCCGCCCTCGTACACCCCGAGCTTGGGGAACCAGTGCGCGAGGAACACGAAGTCGTCCTTCACCCCGGTGCGGCGACGCACGCGCGGCAACTTCGAGGTCCAGGTCAGCTCGATCGTGACCGCTGCGCCGGGCTGCACGGCCTCGGGCAGGTCGACCGAGAACACGGTGCGATCCTCCTCGCGACCCTGCGGCGTGACCTGCCAGGTCAGGCTCGGCATCAGGTCCGTCCCGCCGACCGTCAGGCTGTCGACGCGCTGCCAGCCCCAGCCCTCGGTCAGCTTGACCCCACGCAGCATCCCGTTCGACTCCCACAGGTGGGTCGAGCGGTTGTTGCTGTAGGCGTTGAGGTGCAGGTGGAACCACAGATCCGACACCGTGTCCGCGGTGCGGTTGGTCCAGGTGATGGTGGCCTTGCCGGTCAGGTCCCGGTCCAAGGGGACGACGTCCGCAGCGAGCACGTAGTCGACCCGGGACGACCGGTTGTCGGGAGGATCCTGAGCCGCCTGGGTGGTGCCGAACGAGGTGAGGAGCAGGGCGGCGAGGA
>JAQBVH010000603.1 GCA_027623615.1 Planctomycetota bacterium
CCTGGGGTGGCTACGGGCTCTATGACTTCCAGGAGGACGACCAGGTCCACGGACCGGGCATCGAGCTGGCCTCGCAGCTGCTGGATCTCTCACCGGACCAGGTGATGGCCTCCCCCCAGGAGCAGGTCCGGGCCGCCGCGGCGCTGTTGGCGTGGTACGCCCCGCAGGCCCGGGTCGAGGACCTGGAGTCCTGGGCCCCGGCGCTCCAGGCTTTCTCGGGGCGAGAGGACCCGGGGCTGCAGCTCATGTACCTGGACTACGTCTATGGCGTGCTGGGGGTGAGCCCCGACTGGGACCGCATCCTCGACGTGCTGCCTGCCCTGCCGGCCCCGGCCGGGGACTACAGCGGCAACAGCGCCTACGTGCAAGCCCACAGCAGCAACTACACCAACGCCAGCCGCAGCTCGTCCGACATCAACTACGTGGTCATCCATACCACCCAGGGGAGCTACTCCGGGGCCATCAGCTGGTTCCAGAACTCCTCGTCGAACGTGAGCGCCCACTACGTCATCCGCAGCAGCGACGGCGCCGTCACTCAGATGCTGCTCGAGGAGGACATCGGCTGGCACGCCGGCAACTGGAGCTACAACGAGCAGTCCGTCGGCATCGAGCACGAGGGCTACGTAGACGACGCGTCCTGGTACACCACGGCGATGTACACCAGCTCCGCCAAGCTGACGGCGGACATCTGCAAACGCCAGAAGATCCCGGTCGACCGAAGCCACATCATCGCCCACAGCGAGGTCCCGGGAGCCACCCACACCGACCCCGGTTCCAACTGGGATTGGTCCCGCTACATGGAGCTGGTGGGCGGCGGCGGCGGCACGGTCGACGACGCGGAGCTCATCGGGGTGGTCGCGGACAGCGACATCTACAACGGCGCACGCCTTGTGGGGGTCGCCGTCACCCTGGACCAGACCGGGGAGCAGGCGACCACGGACAGCGACGGCTACTACCGCTTTGACGGTCTGGGCACGGGCACCTGGTCCGTCACCGTCCACGCGGATGGCTTCGTGGACGGGACCTGCGCAAAGGAGATCTCCAGCGCGTCCGGGCAGTGGTGGTGCAGCATCGCCATGCTGCCGGACGGCGGAGGTCCCGACGATACCCAGGAGCCGATCGACACCGAGGACACGGGGGAGCCCGAGGCGGTCGGACCGGTGAGGGCTCCCGGAGACCGCCTGCCCCTTGGGCGTGGCTGCGCTTCGGCGCCGGTCGGCAAGCTCTCGCTGCTGCTCGCCCTGCTGGGCGCCGTCGCCCTCCGCAGAACCCAGGACTAGGGTTCAGTCGACGTAGGTGTCCAGGGTCTTCCGGTGCTTGGCGTGGCGGAGCTTGCGGAGGGCCTTGATCTCGATCTGACGGATGCGCTCGCGGGTGAGGTTGAAGCGGGAGCCGATCTCCTCCAGCGAGTAGCTTGTGGGCTCCCCGATGCCGTAGCGCATGCGGAGGACCTTCTCCTCGCGCGGCGTCAGCAGGCACAGCACCTCGCAGATCTCCTGCTTGAGGGTGCTCTCCTCGAGCTGGTCGCTCGGTGCGATCGCGTCGTGGTTCTCGATGAAGTCCCCGATGCTGGAGTCGGAGTCGTCCGAGACCGGCGCGTCCAGGCTCATGGGCTCACGGGTCAGCCTCATCAACGCTTCGAGCTTCTCACAGTCCAGTTCCAGGACCTCGGCCACCTCGGTCAGGCTGGGCTCGCGTCCAAACTTCTGGAACAGCTCCTTTTGCGTCTGATGGACCTTGTTGACGATCTCGAGCTTGTAGATGGGGATGCGAATGGTCCGGATCTGGGACTCGATGGCTCGGATGATGGACTGCCGGATCCACCAGGACGCGTAGGTCGAGAACTTGAAGCCGCGGTCCGGATCGAACTTCTCGACCGCCTTCATCAGCCCGATGTTTCCTTCCTGGATGAGGTCGGAGAGCGGCAGCCCGCGGTAGCTGTACTGCTTGGCGATGCTGACCACGAGGCGAAGGTTCGCGTTGATCAAGACCACCTTGGCCAGCTCGGCCTCGGGTCCTCCCTCACGCACCCGTCGGGAGACCTCGATCTCGTCCGCGCGCTTGAGCAGCGGGATGGACCCCATGCGCTTCAAGTACTTGTTGAGCAGGAGGTTCTGTCCGAGTTCCTTGTTGCGCGCGGCAGCGACCATGAACGTCTCCGGGAAGGTGCAAATACTTGTGCCAGATTTCTTTTGCAAGAGCCGTGCCAACTTCTTACCGATCGGCCATGGCGCTGGGTCCACAGGATGTGACACCCGATTCGGGCGATCCGAGCACCTCAGACCGTGACCTTCATGTCATGGCAACGGAACAGTGTTCAAGGATCTTGAACGTCGGGGTCAGGGCGGGCCCAGATGAGCTCGGAGCGCGTCGAAGGGGTCGCCCCTCCCCGAGGTGATGCGCCCGACGTCCTGGATGAAGCGCAGCAGGTCGTAGTCCGACCGCTCGAGCACCGACCGGAACAGCTCCGAGCTGGTGTTGTAGGTCTTGAACTGGATGAGGCGGGCGTTGTTCCAGGTCGCGCTCTCCAGGGCCTTCTCAAAGCGAAGCGGTTGGTAGAAGGTGGCCGCGCGGACCGTGGCCGGGAAGCTCTGCTCGAAGATCTCCGCCTTTCTGGCGAGCTTCTGCTCGTCCGTCAGCTCGGGGTCCGTGTACACGGCGTCCAGGTCCTCGTACAGGCCGTGCTGCAGCGCTCGCCAGGTCTCCATGTCGGCCGCTCTCTGGACCTGGTTCAGGAGCTCCGGGTCGTGGGACCCGCAGCGCTCCTGCCAGTACCGCATGACCGCCACCTCGCCGACGAAGCTCGCGAAGGACTCGTTGAACTTGACCGAGCCCGGAACCCAGAGCGTGGCGTGGGCAAGCTCGTGGAAGACGGTCTCCGCCAGGCTCCAGTCGCTCCACTCCAACATGCCGGGCAGGATGGGGTCCTTGAACCAACCCAGAGTGCTGTAGGCGCCGGCGGTGCGGACGTAGACATCGTAGCCCTCCTCCTCGAGCTCAGCCTGGAGCTCCCGGGCGTCCTGCTCCCGGAAGAAGCCCAGGTAGGGGAAGCTGCCTACGATGGGGAACCACCAGCGGCGGGCCTCGAAGGACACCGGGTCGCACGCGCTGACGTTCCAGATCTGTCGCTCCCAGGCCAGCGACACCGTCTCATAGTTGTCGGTCGCCTCCAGCCCGATGCCGGCTCCCCAGGTTTTGGCGTCCTGGACCACGTCGAGCTTTGCCTCCTGGGTCGGAGTGACGCGCCCCGAGCCCCTCAAATCGTCGACGGGCTCTCTCAGGGCCAGCAACTCCGCCTGGTAGTAGCCCGAGCTGAGCAGGTACCCGACCTTGCATCCCGGAACGAAGAGCAAGGCGAACCCGCAGCCAGCGAGCAGTGTCCACAGCAGGCGACGGTTACGCATCACACGTATGATGCACGCCGCTCCGCA
>JAQBVH010000604.1 GCA_027623615.1 Planctomycetota bacterium
GTCGCTCTACAAGCACATCAACTCGCCCGAGGCGCGGATGTACCTGTCGCGGCAGCTCTACGAGGAGGCCCTGCACGTCCAGTTCTATCTGACGCTGCTGGACAGCTACATCCCTGACCACGCGGAGCGCGAGCAGGCCTTCTCCGCCATCCACAACATCCCCTCGATCGCCCGCAAGGCGGAGTTCTGCTTCCGCTGGATCGACTCGGTCGAGAGCCTGGACAGCTGCGAGACCGACGAGCAGAAGCGCAAGTTCCTGCTCAACCTGATCTGCTTCGCAGCCTGCATCGAAGGCCTCTTCTTCTTCGCGGCCTTCGCCTACGTCTACTTCCTGCGCTCCAAGGGACTGCTCAATGGCCTGGCATCCGGAACCAACTGGGTGTTCCGCGACGAGAGTGGGCACATGAGCTTCGCCTTCGAGGTCGTGCGCACCGTACGTGAGGAACGACCCGACCTCTTCGACGACCGCATGGCGCAGGACGTGACCAAGATGATCGAGGAGGCCGTCGGCTGCGAGCTGCAGTTCGCGGAGGACCTCCTCGGCGGCGGCATCCCCGGCCTCTCGAAGGCCGACATGCGCCAGTCCCTCGAGTTCGTGGCCGACCAGCGGCTGGCGAACCTCGAACTTCCGAAGCGCTACGGCGCGCGGAACCCCTTCGGCTTCATGGACCTCCAGGACGTCCAGGAGCTATCGAACTTCTTCGAACGCCGGGTATCTGCCTACCAGATGTCCGTGAGCGGAGAGGTCTCCTTCGACGAGTCCTTCTGAGACAGACAGGCCCACCGCAACTCGTCGAAGGGCGCGGAGGAGCGGCCGGTCCCCTAGTCGGGTCCGGCCGCTGCTTTTTCTGGAGAGCGAGAAAGACCTCAAGGGTGGGACGGGTCGGGACGACTCTCCCCCTGCCCGCTGCACTCCCATGACCACGCACCTGTTCCTCCTGGTGCCGCCCGGGTCCGGTTCGACCGCACTCTGGCAGCTGCTCCAGACCTCGCCCCACGTGTCGGCCTTCGAGAAGGAGGGTCAGTGGCTGCCGGGGGCCGCCGAGCACATCGGCGGGGCGGAGCGTTGGGATCCTGACCTGACCGTCGACTGGGACGCGGTCCGCGCAGCTTGGGAGCAGCGCTGGGACACGACCTCGCGCGTGCGCGTCGAGAAGAGTCCTCCCCACCTGGTGCGTGCACAGCAGCTCGAGGACGCCTTCGAGGACACGCGCTTCGTCGTCATGTGCCGCGACCCCTACGCCTACTGCGAGGGCATGCGCCGTCGCTGGCAAGCGCAGCGCAGCCTGACCGAGATCGCGATGGGCTGGGTCGCTCGCGTCGGCTATCAGGTCGAGAACCAGGCGCGTCCGAGCGCCGTCCACTTCAGCTACGAGGAGCTGACCGCCGACCCGCGCGCCATCGCCAACCGCATCCTGGCCCACGTGCCGGAGCTCGAGCGCCTCGACAGCGAAGCGTGCCTCGAGGTGCACGGGCAAGCGCGTCCGCTCTGCAACCTCAACGCGCAGCAGACCGCGCGCCTGTCCGAGTGGGACGTGGCGGAGATCAACGCCGTGCTGTCATGGGAGACGGAGCTGATCGAGCAGCTCGGCTATCCCATTCGGTCCTTCG
Organism: Planctomycetota bacterium; assembly: GCA_027623615.1. Lineage (GTDB taxonomy): Bacteria > Planctomycetota > UBA1135 > UBA1135 > JALWOP01. The sequence goes on from JAQBVH010000604.1 coordinate 1,612, forward strand.
CCGCCCTTCAGGACGCCGCGACCGGGAGCGTGCGCGACTCCTCGCGCGTCTGGGGCTGAGCCCCGGCGCCGCCGACGCGCAGACGCAGGCGCACCGTGCCCGACGCTTCGGGCAGGGGCAGTGAGAAGCGCATGCTGCGGCGCTGACGCCGTATGCGGGTGCGCGTCCCCTCGGCTGCCTCACCCACGGACTCCGCGATGACCGCAGCGCTGCCGTCCACCGCCTGCAGCCTGAGCGTGCGGGCGCCGTGGTGGAACGGGAGACGCGCGTCGAGGCGACCGACCAGGTGCTCGCGCCCGTCGACCTCGACGACCTCGAGCTCATGCACGCGTGTCGCCGCGGGGCCGACCACATCCAGGGCCATTGCGCTCTGCGCCCCGAACGAGGCCTCGACCACGGCGCCCGTCTGGAGCGGGAGCTGATGCAGGGAGACACGGTCGGGAGTCGCACAGGCGGCGAGGCAGAGGAGGGGGGTGATGGCACGCAGCATGAGGGGTCCTTTCTGGGCAACCGGGCAGCTTGAGATTGCCGCATCCACGGGCGCCGTGCGGTCCCACGCTGGGACCGGGCACGGATCCTCCGTCTGCGCAACAACTTGCGGGAGCGATTCCTGACAGTCAGCCCACGCGCCCCGTCTCGATGCCGAGTTCCCCCAGCAACGAGAGGTACCAGGTCAACGTCGCTTCCACGTGCGCCGCGTGAGCGTTCGGCCCCCAGAGCACCGAGAGCGTGCGCAGCGTCTCACCGCTCGTTTTCGTGCGCTGCGCGTCCTTGACCGCGTTCGCGCAGGGGCCTCCCTCGTCGTGGAGGCAGAGCAGTCCCTTGACCGAGATCTCCTGGCCCGACGGATTGAACACGTAGCTGCCCTCCTCGGGCACCGCCACGCGCAGGTCCCCCACGGTTCGATCCAGGTCGACCACGCTGATCGGCACGCCGCTCGCGAGGGACACCGCGTTGCCCGCGTCGACCGCGGGGTTGATCGATCCGAGCGCGCCTTCGCCGGCCGCGCGCACCAGGTATTCGCTCGAGGGCTTGCCGCGCCCGGTCGGCTTGTGCCCGCCGTGACGCAGCAGGTCGCGCACCGCCTTGCGCACCTCCTCGCTGCGCGCGACCGGGACCTCGGCCGCGAGGGTCAAGAGCGCCTGTAACGGCTCCCCGTTGATCTGAGCGAGGCTCGCGGGAAAGGTCGACGTGAAGGCTGCCGGATGCAGCAATGGATGCGGCTCGAATCCCAACATCTGCGCAAGAATACCCGCGGCGCACCCCCTCGAAGGACCCCCATGAAGAACCTGATCCTGCTCTCCACCCTGGCCCTGGCCACCCTGTGCCTGGCCTTCACCCTGCCCCAGGACGACAAGCCCACCCCCGACCAGAAGGCGGTCCACGCGGCGATCGAGGACTACGTGCTCGGGTTCTACGAGGCCAAGCCGGCGCGCCTCGAGCGCTGCCTGTCGCCGGCCCTCAAGAAGATGGGCTGGTGGCGGCCCGACGGCGAGACCGAGTACCAGGGCCCTGGGCACATGAACTACGAGAAGGCCCTCGCCCTGGCCGCCACGTGGAACAACGAAGGCCAGCAGGGCAGGGACCTCAAGTACGAGGTCGAGCTCTTCGAGGTCGCGGACAAGACCGCCTGCGGCAAGGTCACGGCCCACTGGGGTCAGGACTACTTCCAGCTCGCCAAGGAGGACGGTCGCTGGAAGATCCACCACGTGATCTGGCAGAGCGCCCCGAGCCCACGGGGCCAGTGATCGCGACGGGGCCGGTGATCGCCAGTCATCGCGGCTGGCCCCTGATCGGTTCCGACCAGTCACCGAAT
>JAQBVH010000605.1 GCA_027623615.1 Planctomycetota bacterium
GTGCCCGCGCTGGCCGCCGGCGCCGCCATGAGAGCGACCAGGAAGGCCAGGAGCACCGTGGAGGGTCCGCGCGCCATGGTTCGTGACCGGGCTCTCCGGCACGCGCGGTCCGGGTGGGGCAGCTATTCGCGGGCGGGTTGCACCTCGGCCAGCGCTGCTGCTCGCCACTCGACCCCGCCGGAGGGGGCGCGCGCCAGGTAGTGCACCTCGCCGTACCCGGCTGCGCCGAGGTGCGTCAGGCTGTCCTCGAGGGCGGCGCCGACCGTCGCCACCCCGTGGCTGTCGTCCCCGAGGGTGACCCGCACCCCGAGCTCCCGGGCCCGGCGTAGGAGCGGCAGGCTGGGGTAGAGCGGACCGCCACGGCGCCAGGCGCCGCAGTTGACGTCCAGGGCGCTGCCCGCGTCGCGTGCTGCGTAGAGCACCGCCTCGGCGGCAGCCAGACCCTCGCTCGTGAGGTTGGCGCCGGGGCCGTCGTAGCGCAGCACGAGGTCCGGGTGACCGACGATGTCGGGCCGCAGGGTGGAGACGAGCTCGGCCAGCGCCTCGAAGTAGCGCACCTCGAAGGGCGCGCGCCCGCCGCAGCGCTCGACGAGGCCGGCGCTGACCTCGGGGGACTGGTCGACCCAGACGCCGTCGATGTCATGCACGCTGCCGACGACGAAGTCGAAGGGCGCGCTCGCGCGGAGGGCGGGCATGCGCTCGCGCCAGTCGCCGGGCAGGCGCTCGGTCTCGAAGCCGACCAGGACCTCGAGTCGGCCTGCGTACTCATCGCGCAGGGCGCAGGCGCGCTCGACGTAGGCGGCGAAGGTCGCCTCGAGGTCGGCCGGCGTGATACCCCTGGCGCGCTCCTCGTCGTAGACGTGCTCGTCGAGGTAGCGCGGCGCGTGCTCGGCCAACCCGTAGTGGGTGAAGCCCAGCTCGTAGGCACGCGCGACCACATCGCCGAGGTCGTCCTTGGCGTGGTGACAGTAGGAACCGGAGTGCCCGCCGTGGTAGCTGAACCAGGCCATGGGCGCAAAGGCTAGCGAGGCGCGCGCGCGGACTGGGGGAGCTTCTTGGATTCCTTCGGGTCGAGGGTCACGACGAACGGGTCGCTGCCGGAGGGAACCTCGATCGTCCGAGGAGCGTAGCCGTCGACCATCAGCTCCGCGGCCCCTGCGACGAGGCGCAGGCTGGCTTGTCCCTCGGCGTCGATGCTCGCCTCCTGGTCCCAGGTGTGCTCGAAGCGGGTGCGGCGCAGGGTCAGGCTGCCTCCCGCGAGCGGGTCACCCGTCGACGCGTCGCGCAGCTCGAGCGTCCGCTCGTGGAGCGTGAAGTCGAGCTTGCGATCGAAGTGCTCGCCGGGCGCGAGGGTGAAGCGCAGGTCCACTTCCCACGCCCTGTCGTCGGCGCGGAGCGTCGCCTGGTACTGCATGGGAGTGAGCAACGCATGCAGCCGGGGCACACGGGAGAGGAGGCGCTGGACCTCATCCTCCTGGCCGGGAACCTGCCCGAGGAAGACGCCGTCCCAACCCGCGAGCTCGTCTCGACCGTTGACTGTCACGGCGAAGTCCACCAGGCCAGGGCAGGTCTCGGTCAGGTCGAGCTCGAGGGCGGTGATCTCGCCCGCCCGGATCTCCGTGACGGCCAGCTCCCACGTTCCCTGCTGGGAGGCCATGCAGCCGTACACCCTGGCCTCCCCCGGTGGGAGGCTCACGCGGAGATCGGGTTCGCGCGGGTCGAACTCGCCCGCGTTCGAGGTGAGCCGCCGGCCGAGCGGTTGAACGCGCAGCTTCAGGCGGCCCTCACGCGCCGCCGTCCGCGCGTGGTCGGGCAGCAGGACGTCGAGCGCGAGGACTCCGTGCTGTGGCTCCTGGATCTGCTGCGGGGCATCGAGCTGGTCGGGGCTGAGCGTGTCCTCATGCACGAGGCACGGTCCGAAGAACACGCGGAGCGTGTGGGTCGTCGCGTGCAGTCCCCGCAGGGTGACGCGGCCCCGCTCGTCGCTCCTGACCTCGTAATGCACGCTGGGGATCAGGGCGCCGTTGAGCGTGTAGGGCGACCCCGTCGTCCCCGCGGTCGTGCCCTGGGTGACCTGGACCTCGACGTCCGCGCAAGCGTTCCCCTGATCGTCGACCAGGTCGAGCAGCAACGTCCGCGCGGGCTGGACGGACAGGTGCCAGGGGACCTCGCCGCGCCTCGGGTTGGGCGCGGCGACGAGCAGCGGCGGGCGACCGGGGAGGGCGAGCTCGAAGGTCAGCTTCTCGCCGGGGAAGATCCCGGGCAGCGGGTGCTGCGGTCGGACGGCGCTGTTCGCGGGCAGGATCGGCGTCCGCTCCTCTCCACGAATCATGGTCAGCCCCGCGCGCGGCAGGGCGCGCTTGCTGCCGGCCTCGACCAGGTTGAGCCGATAGGTGCAGCTGCCCACCAGCCTGAGGTCGCAGCGCTCGCCGCCGACCGCCTGCAGGCTCACCGGCTCGACTGTCGTCGTGGGAGACCGTGAACGGCGGCGTGCCCGCCTCGACGAACACGCGCTGGCTCCCCGAACGTCGCAGGTTGATCGCGTGGGTCGTGACCTCGCCCTCGGCGTCGCACACCGACACCAGGACCGGCGCGAGGGTCGCGGGGGCGGGTCCGACGAGCTCGAGGAGGACGCGTACGCTGCGCGCGGGATCGGGCCCGAAGTAGGGGAGCTCCACGAAGGTCTCGACCTCGGGCTCGAGCGTTACCTCGACCTCGGGCGTGCCCAGGTGCAGGCCGGGATGGCTCGCGCTGACCTCCGCCGGGCCGACGGGCACGCCCGCGATGCGGAACTCGCCCGTGCCGGGGTCCACCAGTCCGGACAGCGACATGGGGACTTCGAGCAGCTTCTGGCCAGCTCGGGCGTCGCTCCGTCCACGCACCTGGACCGACCACTCACCGGGTAGCCGCTCCCCGTCCGCATCGACGACACGGCCCGTGAGCGTCCCGCCGGGGGGCAGCTGGAGGTCGCCCAGGCGATGGACCGGCGCGGACCGTCGGTCGAGCAGCATCCACGAGCGGCCGGGGAGCTCCGGATGGCTCGCCGAGAAGAGCAGGCTCTTGCCCAGGTTGCCGGACACGTCCAGGGCAACGACGCCGTCTGGCCCGGATGGGCCACCGGCTACTTGCGGGGACCAGTCGAGCCCGAGGGTCACCCCCGCGATGCCCTCGCCCTCGAGGTCCACGAAGCGGGCCTCGATGCGCACGCTGTCCTGGGGCAGGGCGGCGAGCAGGACGGCGGCGAGTGAGAGAGCCATGGGTAGGAGGGGATCAACGCCAGGCCCTGGCAACGGTTCAGGAGGAGCCGCCGGGGTCGCCGACTCGGCCTGGGAGTCGTGGACCTGCGCCCACGCCCCTACGGCGCGGAGCGGCAGAGGGGAGGAGGGGCGCGCGAGGTGGCCGCGGCAGCCTCGGGAAT
>JAQBVH010000606.1 GCA_027623615.1 Planctomycetota bacterium
GCGTCGCGCAGGCGCTCGCCGCGGGGGAACAGCGCGAGCCGTTCCCGAAGGCGACCGTCCTCATCGAGCACGAGCGCGCGCAGGGCCGGGTGGCGATCGACGAGGTCCTCGACCGCGGTGGCGGCGGTGCCGCCGCGCGCGAGGGTCGGTCCGCCACCCTCGATCCACGCGAGCAAGGGGGCAGGCAGCCTGAAGATGACCTGGGGGCTCAGCGCAGCTCCTGCTCGACGAAGATGCCGCCGTCCAGACGCCAGGCCCGATGCGCGCTCGCTCCCGCGCCGGCGCGGGTGATGAGGTAGCTGTAGCCCTCCCAGGCGAAGGCCAGGTCGGACTCCGAGGGTAAGGCCGCGTGGTCGGGGTGGGAGTGCCACACGCCGACGACGTCGAGGCCCTCCTCGCGCGCCTGCACTTCGATGCGCACCCAGTCCTCGGGGGCCAGGGTGTAGCGGTCCCAGCCGCGCTCCTGTTCGCGGTTCTGGGTGCGCTCGAAGCGCACGACGCGGTCGGCCGCCTCCTCCCTGCGCCCGACGAGCAGGCCGCAGGCCTCGAGCGGGTACCAGTGGGCCGCCCACTCCTCGAGGACGTGCAGGAGGGTGGGGGACGCGAGGAGCGGCCGCGGCCAGGCGCGGTCGGTGCGGATCCAGGGTCGGATGTCGGGACGTGAGGTCATCGGAGTGGGTGGGCAGAAGACCCGGCCCGGCGACTCGGTGAGCAACAGGTGCTCTCCCAAACGAGAACCGCCGGACCGTGGTCCGGCGGCTCGCAGCCTGGGAGCTTCATTCCCAAGGAGGTGGAGACGTGATCTCCGCTACGCGCGCCGGACCCGATCGCAGTTGCGACAGGGACAGGGACAGCCGGGGGCGGAGGAGTTGGGCGTCTCCATGAGGGAGTCAATCGTAGGCCCGGGGCGGAGAGGCCGCCAGGGGCTAGCGCCAGGTGATCGAGATCGGGATGCCGTGGGGCTCGAAGATCACGCGCAGCTGGTCGGCCCAGAGGGGGTCGGTGTTCGAGTTCCGGTCGATCAGCAACGCCTCGGCGCGGAGCGAGGTCTCGTACCCGTCCCGCTCCGCGATCAGGAGCAGGTGCGGGACCCCCTGGATCCCGCCCCGGGGCGGCATGCGGGCGAGCATGATCCTGCGCGTGCGCCGCCAATGCCCGTTGCCGCGACGCGCGATCACGTCCTGCCCGGGGTCGGGTCCTTCGACCGCATTCTCGCGCAGGTACTCGCGAACCTCTCGGACGAAGCGCGCGCGCTCGAGCTCTTCACCCTCCCGCGGAGTGAATTCCCCGTAGTGCCGTTTCAGCTCGTCGTGATAGGAGTGCTCGACGAAGTATGCGACGTACTCCTCCTTCCCGGCCTCCCAGACTCCGACCAGTTCCCTCCAGGCCGCTCGCTCGATGGCTCGCTGCTCGGACCGGGTGAGGCCGGCAAAGAGGACGACCACGGCCGCCGCGCCGAGGAGACCGAGCGCGACCAACCGCCAGCCACCGGAGGCGTGCATGCCCTGATCGTACCCGGGTCCCTCGGGGCCGGGCGCGAGCTCCGGTCGTCACGCCGTCAGGTGTGGCGCCAAACAACCCTACGCTTCCGAAGGAGGCGTAGGCGGCCCCAACGGGGTCGCCTAGGGCACTCGGCGCTGGAACGCGACCAGCCCCGCCGTGAAGGGGATCGCCGTCGCCACGACCAGGATCGCGACCTTCGGCCAGTCCGCGCCGTAGCGCATCATCGTCACGTAGGTCTGGATGTCGACGAGGCGGAAGACGCTGAAGTACGTGACCTCGCTGATCATGTAGATCGCGAACTCGAAGGTGCCCGCGAAGAGCATGATGAAGCCGATCTTCAGGGGCTGGCTGCCGACCGCGCTGAAGAAGAAGGTGATCGCGTAGATCATCCCCAGGAACAAGCACTCGTGCAGGCCGCAGACCATCAGCGCGCCTTGGTCGAGGTGGTCGTCGACGGTCGCGAGCAACAGGTTGGCGGTGGCCGTCGAGAGCAGGACCGGGATCGCGATCGCGAACCAGCCGAGCAGGAAGCGCTCGGTGTACAGGCGCCAGCGCGGGAGCGGGCGTGCGAGCCAGAGCTCCAGCGTGCCGCGGTGCACCTCGCCCGCGATCGCGCCCATGGCCAGGAGCACCGCCGCGGCGACGCCGAGGGTGTTGCAGGCCTTGAAGAAGTGCTGGCCGATCACGTAGCCGTGGACCCCGACGCGCTCGATCAGGCCGATCTGGTCGACCAGGATGGTGAGCGGCCCGGCGAAGCTCTTCAGGGCGTCGGAATTCTCCTCGAAGGCAGGCCACCAGATCACCGCGAGCACGAGCAGCACCTCGAGCACGATGAAGAAGAGGGCCGACGCGGCCGCGTAGCCCTTGACCTCGCGCGAGACCCGCATCACACGCCCTCCACGCCGTAGAGGTCCCGGTACAGCTCGGTCAACGACACGCGGCCGTGCTCGACCGAGGTCGGCGCGGGCAGGTCTTGCCGGGCGGCCAGCGCGCCGAGGAACCTCCGCGGATCCTTGTCGATCAGGAGGATCGCGGCCCGTGGTCCCTCGCGGCGCACGCTCTCGACACCGTCCAGCGCGTCGAGCGCGGCCGGGGCCTCGCCCGCGAAGCCCAGGTGGAGCAGCCGGGTCGCGCGCTCGTGCACCTTGGCCGGGGTCTCGTCCGCGATCAGCTTGCCCGCGTTCAAGAACAGGAGCCGCTTGCAGGACCGGTCGACCTCGCCGAGGTGATGGGAGGAGAGCAGCACCGTCGTGCCCCTGGCCGCGTCCGCCGCGAGCAGGTCCAGCACCTCGCCGCGCTTGGTCGGGTCTAGGCCTTCGGTCGGCTCGTCGAGGATCCGGATGCGCGTGGCCGGCGCCATGGCGGCGACGAACAGGAGCTGGCGCTTCATGCCGTGGCTGAAGCCGCGCACCTTGCGCTCGAGGGGCAAGTCCAGGTCGCCCGCCATCGTCCGCGCGCGCTCCAGCGCCCCGGGCTCACGCCCGCGCAGGAGCCAGTCGAGGTGCTCCCCGCCCTTCATCTCGCCGTACAGGTGCATCTCGCCCGGCGCATAGGTCACCCTGCGCCGGATCGCGGTGCCGTCGCCGACCAGCTCGACCCCGTCGAGGATTGCCGTGCCTGCATCCGGCCGCACGAGGCCGACCAGGCAGCGCATCAGGGTGCTCTTGCCGCTGCCGTTCGGACCGAGCAGGCCGATCACGCCGCCCGGACCCAGGTCGAGATCGGTGGGGGCGAGGGCGAGCTTCTCCCCGAAGCGGCGAGTGAGGCCGCGACAGTGCAGGGTTCCCGCCCCGGTCAGGCTCTGCGTCGTACCCGCGCTCACGGTGCGGTACCGTACGCAGCGTGGACGACGCTCGCATCCTTCGAGAACTGAAACGGGACGTGTTCGGTTCCGTCGAGCTCTGGGAGATCGG
>JAQBVH010000607.1 GCA_027623615.1 Planctomycetota bacterium
GCCGCGGGCTCGCGGCCGGGGGGACGACCCTCTTCGGCATCCCGGGTTCGGGGACGAACATGGGGGGCTTCGGCGTGCTCTACAAGGCGCGCGCCCAGGCGCCGACCTACGAGAGCATCGTGCTGCGCGACCCGGGCGGCCTCAAGGTGGCCCAGGACTCGAACCCGCAGCGCCGCAACGCGACCGACTTCGGCGTGACCCGCGCGGGCCAGACCTTCAACCTGCGCGACGTGGTCGACAAGGCCCTGGCGTCTGCGACCCGGGACCGCTACGCGCGCCTCGAGGACGGGCGCGGCCCCCTGCGTCGCGAGACCATCGACTACGCCCTCGACGATCTCGTCCGCGTCGTGACCGGCGAGCTGCCGGTCCTGATCCACACCGCCGGCTCCGAAGGCATCGTCAACGCGGCGCGCCTTTGGAAGGTCGAGCTCGGCACCCAGTGCACCGTCTCGCACGGCAGCTTCGACGGTTGGAAGACCGCCCCGGCGCTGGCGAAGATGGGCTGCCCCGTGAACCATGGTCCCCGCACGGTGGACTTCTACTCCAGCCTGAACGGCCGCATCAACGGCACCAGCGCTGAGTACGTCGCCGCCGGGGTCCCCCTCTTCTCGCTGAACACTGACTCCGGCGTCGTCCCTCAGGAGGAGTTCTTCCTGCAGGGTTCGATGAGCGCACGCTACGGCGCCGATTCCTACACGATGCTCTTGGCCATGACTGCGAACCCGGCCAAGGTCTTCCGCATCGATCACCGCGTCGGCAGCCTCGAAGTGGGCAAGGACGCGGATGTGGTCGTCTGGACTGGCGATCCCCTGGACCCCCGAGCCGCGGCGACGTTGGTTCTGATCGAAGGCGACATCGAGTACGACCGCGCGCGCGACGGTCAGCTCTTCTGATCCTACGCGTGACCCAAGGACGAACGATGATCCTGACCCCCCTACTCCTAGCTCCTCTGACCTTGGCCGCGGTGCCCCCGACCGCGACCAGAGACCTGTTGGCGATCCGCGCACCGCGCGTCGAGGTCGGCAATGGTGAGACCCTGCACCGCGCCGTGATCCTCGTCGAAGACGGGAAGATCGTGATGATCGGCGAAGACCTGGAGATCGAGCGCGGCATCCCCGTGCTCGTGCTCGAGGATGACCAGGTGGTCATCCCGGGACTGGTCAATGCCTACTCACGCCTCGGCATGTCCGGCGGCGGGTACAGCGACGCGCGGCCCTACATCATGGCCTCGGACGAGCTGAACCCCGGCAACAGCGCCTACAAGAGCCTGCGCGAAGCCGGGGTGACCACCCTCGGTCACTACCCCGCCGGCAGCGGAATCCCCGGGCAGGGGGTAGCCGTCCGTACGGCGGGCGCCACGGCGGAGGAGATGATCCTCAAGCAGTCCTGCTACCTGAAGATCATCGCTGAGACGAACCGCACCGCGAAGGCGCGCATCTCCGACGGCTTCAAGAAAGGCGACACCTGGATCGAGAAGGAAGCCAAGAACAAGGAGAAGTGGGACAAGGAGAAGGAGAAGTTCGACAAGGAGAAGGACGAGGAGAAGAAGCAGAAGCTCGATCCTGGCCCCTACGCGCCGCTGGAACGTGACCAGGACGCCCAGGCGTTCCTGGACCTGCGCGCCGGGGACCTGAAGGCGCTGATCTCGATCCGCGCCGCGTCCGACTACCTGCACCTGATCGACGCGATCGGTGAAGAGGAGTTCTCCTGGGACCTGCGCGTCGTGATGACCCGCAACCTGGACGTCTTCCACATCTCCGACAAGATCGGTGAGGCTGGCCTGCGGGTGATCATCGAGCCCGAGCTGAGCCTGCACCCCAACACCATGCGCCAGCGCAACATGCCTGCCGAGCTCGTGCGCGCTGGGGCCAAGCTGGTCCTCGTGCCGCGGGGTGACTCGACCACGGACCACAAGAACTGGCGCCGGCACGTCGGCGAGATCGTTGCGGCGGGACTCGACTTCCAGACCGCGCTGACTGGCATGACCCTGGAGGCCGCCGCCCTCCTCGGCGTCGACGACCAGGTCGGCAGCCTCGAGGCAGGCAAGGCCGCCAACCTGCTCATCCTCGGGGGCGAGCCCTTCGAGACCACCACCGAGATCGACGCTGTGATGCTGGATGGCAAGTTCGTTCACGGAGAGGTGGATCTTTAATGCGCACCATGAAACGCACCCCGATGTTCGGCCTGACCGCCTTCGCTGCCCTGGCCCTGGCCCTCCCCGCGCCGGCCGCCTTCCACCAGGACGACGAGAAGGAGGGTGAAGAAGCCGAGGCCGAGGCCGAGGCAGAGGCAGAGGACTCGGGACCCGCCTGGTTCGCCGTCACCGGCGGGGACGTCTACACGGGTACCGGCTCCGTCCTGCGCGGCGCGACGATCCTGTGCAAGGACGGGCAGATCGACGAGATCGGCTACGACCTGCGCCTGCCCGAGGACACCGAGACCCTGGACGCCACGGGCTACCGGATCTACCCGGGCCTGATCGCGGTCAGCTCGTTCGGGCTGTTCGGTGGCTCGAGCGACCTCGAGAACTCGATCGACCCCTTCGGGCAGAACCTGGTGCTGGCCCTCGGTACCGGCATCACCTCGGCGTTGACCAGCAACGAGGTCGGCAAGCTCAAGTACGGCGAGATCAAGGACATCGTCGTCAAGGACAACGTCTTCCGGTACCTCTCCTACTCGAAGAGCAACCCGGCCGGGAAGCGCACGCTACGCAGCAACTTCGAGGAGGCGGTCACCTACCTCGAGGAGTTGGCCCAGTTCGAGATCGACAAGAAGACTGACAAGGACCTGAAGGAGCCCTCGAAGAGTGGGATCGACTCCAACGTGGTCGCGGTGCTGCAGGGTCAGTACCGCCCCGTCTTCCGTGCCGGCGAGCGCACGGACCTGCTCGAGATCGCGCGGCTGGCCCAGCGCTTCGGCTTCCGGCCGATCATCCAAGGCTGCGAGGAAGGCTGGACCGTGGCGGACGAGCTCGGCCGCGCAGGCGCGGCGGCGATCATCACGCCGCGGGCCCGTCGCGGGAAGAGCGAGGCGCTCGTGAGCGACGCCGGCTCCTCGATCGAGAACGCGGCCATCCTGCACGCGGCCGGTGTGCCGGTCACGATCATCCCCGGCAGCGCGGGCATCAGCCTGGGCGGCATCGTGGGTCGTGACCTGATGCACCTGCCGATCGAGGCGGGCTTCGCGGTCCGCGGCGGCCTGTCGGAAGAGGCGGCCCTGGCCGGCATCACCCTCGAGCCGGCTCGTTTGATGGGCATCCAGCACCGTGTCGGCAGCCTCGAGGTCGGCAAGGACGCGGACATGATCATCTGCGACGGCGACGTGCTGCACTACCAGACATTCGTGCAGTGGGCCGTGGTCGAGGGCAAGGTCGCCTACGACAAGGAAGCGCACCTCTACTTCGCGCACATCCGGC
>JAQBVH010000608.1 GCA_027623615.1 Planctomycetota bacterium
CGCCGGCATCGGCGCGCCCGCCTCGGGCCAGTCGGTCGAGGTCATGCACGAGCGCGGCATCGACCTGACGCAGCACCACTCCCGTACGGCGCTGCCCGAGCTGATCACGGCCGCCGACCACGTGTACTGCCTGACCGCGCCGCACCGGCAGCTCTTGCTCTCCGTCATTCCGCCCGGCGCCGGCGCCCATGTCGAGTTGCTCGACCCCGACGGCGGTGACGTGCCCGATCCCTTCGGGGCGCCCGTGGCGATCTACCGGGCGTGCGCGGACGCGATGACGGAGATGATCGCGCGGCGGCTCGAGTCCTGGGCGTAGCGACTCAGACCCGCACGCGGATCTCGTCGAGCGGCTTGCGTGCCAGGTCCGGCACCGCGCAGTCCTCGGTCGCATAGCCAACGGGGATCAAGAGGAACGGCTTCTCGTTCTGGGGCCTGCCGAGGATGCGCGTGAGAAAACCCATCGGGCTCGGCGTGTGGGTCAAGGTGGCCAGGCCGGCCAGGTGCAGGGCGGTCAAGAGGAACCCCGAGGCGATGCCAACCGACTCCTGGGTGTAGTAGTGCTGGCGGCGACGACCGTTCTCGCCGAGGCCCCAGGCCTGGCGCATGACCACGATCAGCGCGGGCGCGATCTCGAGGAAGGGCTTCTCGTCGTCGGTGCCGAGCGGCTCGAGGGCCCCGATCCACTCGGGGTTCATGCGCCCGCTGTAGTTCTCGCGCTCCTCCTCTTCGGCTGCCTCGCGGATCTTCGACTTGACCTCGGGGTCGGTCACGATGACGAAGGTCCAGGGCTGCTTGTGGGCGCCGGAAGGTGCGCTGCCCGCGCTGCGGATGCAAGCGTCGAGCACCTCCATCGGGACCGGCTCGTCTGTGAAATGGCGCACGGTGCGACGGCGCTGGATCTGGGCGTCGAAGCGCTCGGCGCGCGCGAGCATCTCGTCCGAGGACAGTCGCTGGAACTCGAGGGGTACGAAGCCGGGGGTCGAGGCACTCATCGCGGGAATTGTACGGAGCCTCGTTACCCCGCGGTGACCGGGCCGCGGCGGAGAATGTCGTATCCATGACGCCATGCAACACACCCTGCGCCTGCTCGCAGCCTGCGCGCTGCTGTCACCCCTGTCCGCCCAGGCCTCACCCTCGGTCGAGGCCGTCGACCTGGAGGGCAAGCCGGTCGCGGGTGTCGGCATCAGCCTGCTCAATAGTCGGGCAACGGTGACCGACGCACGCGGTGAGGCAGCGTTGCCCTACGAGAACCACTGGCAACTGCAGCCGCGCTCGCGCCGCTGGACTCCCCGGGAGGAGCTCGGGCCCACGCCCCGGGTGACCTCCCCGGTCTTCGTTCATCCTCCCCCTGGGTGGGTCGTCCATCAGATCCAGAACCCTCAGCTGCGCAGCTTGGACGGGTCCACCTGGGGCAAGCTCCACTTCGGCGCGGGCCCCTGGTCCGAGCTCCTCGAGGACGACCCGATCTTTGGCGGGCGCGCGGCGATGACCCTGCTCGGTCCCCCCGACGAGCTGCGCGTCGTGCTCAGCCGGGGGGACTCCGCGCCGGTGACCGGCCAGGTCGTCTCCACGACCCGCGCAGGGGTCGCGGGCAACCTCGTGCTCCTCGAGCACGAACGACACGGCCGTGCGTGGGCGCGGACCGACGCCCGGGGGAAGTTCGTCACCCCGGCCGCGCTGCCGTTCGGTACCTGGCGCGCGAACATCTACCCGGGCCATCACCTGGAGCGCGGCGCGCACCATGCGCAGTTCGTCCACGAGGCCGGCAAGGCCGTGCAGCTCGTGATCGACCCCGGGCCCAGCTTCACCCTCCAGGTCACCGGAGCCGCACACGATCCCAGCTTGCTGCGGGCGCGCTGTGTGGCCCTGGGGGACGAGGCCAAGGTCGGTTCATGGCTGCCCCTGACCACGCTCGGTGGAGAGCGCTACCGGTTGAGCTATCCCTTCCGGGAGTTCGAGTCGCGGGGGCCGTGGTTCCTGCAGGTCGCGACGGCCGAGGGCCGCGTCGTCGGCCGAGCGCCGATCGGGCCCGAGTCCGCGGACACCCGCATCGAGCTCGCGCAGCGGCCGGCGCTCACGCTCGACATCACGGACGACGCAGGCGAGCACGCCGCCTGCGCGGTCACCCTCCACCCTCTCGAGCTGGGGCCCGCGGACCCCTTCGCCCTCGGCCTGCCCAGCCTGGTCGGCAGCGGGCCCACCCCGTCGCTCCTGCCCGAGCAGGTCGGCCGCTGGGAGGTCCGGATCGACCCCCACAGCGGGCGCCTGGCCCCCACCAAGCTGATCCTCGAACTGAACCCGAACGAGGCCCGGACCGAGACGATCGTGCTTGAACCGGCCGAGGACTGATCCGTTTCCCCCGTGGCGGCGTGCCCGGGTTGGGTCCCGCTCCGGCCTGATCTAACCTGGTGACCATGCGACTGCTCCTCCCCGCTCTGCTCTTGGCCGCCCCGGTCCTCTCCGCCACGTCCGACGTCCCCGACCTCAAGGACGAGTGCGACCGCTCCGTCCGCTGGCTGCGTGCCCAGCAGGACCGCAAGACCGGCGCCTACGGGGACGGGATCGAATCGACCGCGCTCGTCCTGCGCGCCCTGGCCGAGAGCCCGCGCCAGTACGTGCGCCGCGACGGACCGTACGTCGCCGACGCCCTCGACTTCGTGATCAGCCACCAGGACGAGGCCGGCTGGATCGCGGACCCGGGCACCCCCACGTCCGTGCGCCTGGCCCAGACCCGCGCAGCGGCCGCGGCGATGTACCTCTACGTCGATGCGGAGACGACCCGCTCCCTCGGCAGCGCCGTCGCCTGGCTCGCGAAGAACGGGGTCAGCGATCCGGCCCCCAGCTCGACCACGTACAGCGACGACAGGGTCGTGGCCGAGGCGCGCATCACGCAGCTGATCGCCAAGCGCAAGGCAGACGGATCGTGGGACGGGGACCTGCAGACCACGGCGTCGAACGTGCTCGAGCTCTCAGCCTACTACCCGCTCTTCAAGAGCAAGCAGGCGCTCCCCGACGGCGCCAAGCCCCTGCCCGAGTTCACGGACGCGAACGCCGAGCAGGTCAACGCCGCCCTTGCGAAGGGCGCCCAGTTCCTGCTCGACGCATCGATGGACGGCAAATGGGGCGCCCCGGATCGCCCCGACGCCGGCCTGACCGCCATGGTGATCGGCGCGCTGCAGGCGCTGCCCGCGCCGCGCCCCCAGAAGGTGCAGCGCACGATCGACGCGGGCCTCGACTGGCTCGTGACCCTCCAGAGGGAGGACGGCTCGATCCACCAGGGCATGCTCGCGAACTACGTGACCTCGGCCGTGGTGCTCGCCCTCGCCGATTCCGCGCTTGCGGAGCACCAGGCGGCGATGCTCAGGGCGAGCGACTTCCTCATCGGCCTGCAGGCCTCCGAGGCGACG
>JAQBVH010000609.1 GCA_027623615.1 Planctomycetota bacterium
TCCCCGCGCCACCTGACTTCTGGTGGATCGAGTCGAGCACGAGCGCGGCCAAGGCCTTGAGCGTCGGGAACACACCCTGGCCGGTGTTGGCGACACCCTCGAACGAGGGGCGTCCCGTCGGGTTCAGGGCGCTCTCCAGCTCGGCTACTGGCAGCGCGTCCGGCAGGTCGCGCTTGTTGTACTGGATGACCATCGGCATGGTCGCGAACTCCTTGCCGTACTCCGTCAGGTTCTCGTGCAGGTTGCGCAGCGACTCGAGGTTCTCCTCCATCATCGACGCCGAGGAGTCGGCGACGAAGATCACGCCGTCCACGCCCTGCAGGACGAGCTTGCGCGTCGAGTTGTAGTAGACCTGCCCGGGCACCGTGTAGATCTGAAACTGCGTCTTCATGCCTGCGACCGTCCCGAGGTCCAGCGGCATGAAGTCGAAGAACAGGGTTCGATCCCCGTCCGTCGAGATGCTGGTCAGGTCGCCGCGGCTCCCATCGGGGGCGCGCTGGTGAACGATCTCGAGGTTGGTCGTCTTCCCGGACATCCCCGGGCCGTAGTAGACGATCTTCACCGTCACGCTCTTCTGGGCGAAGTTGATTTGGACCATGGTTCTACGCTTCCGTACGGTTCTCGATCTCTTCCTGGAGAACGGGGCTCGAGGGAGCCGCCGTCGATTCGTGTCCTGCCTCGGAGGGCAGTGGCGCGCGTGGCTCGGGGAGCGACGTACGCAGGAGGCGCTGCATGCGGACGATCGCGCCCTCGATGGGCACGCGCAGCTCCTCGTAGGGGACGCCGCGCTCGAGCACCGCGAGGACGATCGCGCCCGGGGCGTGGTGCAGCACCATCGTCCCATGGGTCGCTCGCAGAACGGCGCGCTGCGGCGCGTCCCACGACAGGTGCAAGGCCGACCGGGTGACGTCCGCCAGCCAGCCCGCGGCGAGGGCCGTGTAGCTGCAGAGCTCGTCGTCGTGGTCGATTGACGCCACGGAGCCGCCATCGCGTTCGGTCTGGGCCATCGCGATCGGGACGCCGTCCGCGCTGATCAACGCGGCGAGGCGCACACCCGGGATATGGGCCAGCGGGTCGAGGACCTCCTTCATGCGGCTCCCCTTGCGGCGGCGCCGGCCAGGTGCGCCAGGATTTCGAGCTCTTCCTGGCTCGGTTGACGACCGGCCCAGAGCGCAGCCGTGCCGCGCTCGCCGGGGAGCACCGTGAGGTTGCCGAAGCTACCTTCCAGCTCGACGCCGATCACCTGGCCGAGGCTCAGGCGTCGGGCGGCCATGCGGCTGCTCTGCACGACGTCGCGCACGCCGCGCGCGGTCCGATCGGCGGTCGGGCCCTGCGGACCCTGGACCAGGGCGGTGCCTCCGCGCACATAGACTGCGCCATGTACCTCGGGTGCCGCGCCGAGCTGTTGCAGCAGCGGCCGAGCGACGACGTCGTCCGGAGCCGAGCAGTCTGCGGGCTGATCCCCGCTGAACTCACCGGTACGTTCGACCTGCTGCAGAGCACGCTCGAGCGGCAGCGCACCCTCGAGGCAGGCGAGCACTGCCCGGAAGCGCTGCTCGAGGTCCGGGTTGCCCGGTCGCAGCTCGAGCATGCGTGCGAGGGCCGTCCGCGCCTCGTTCCAGGCACCGCAGCGCCGCGCGATCTCGAAGGCGAGCTTGAGGGGGCGCAGGTCGCTGGGCAGCTCCTTGCCGGCCTCGAGCGCCAGCTCGAAGGCGACGCGGCCGTCCGCAGCGCGGCGATCCTCGAAGAACTGGTGCGCTCGGCAACGGGCCCGGAAGTACAGGGCTTCGCCGTCGCGGGTCTGACGCCACCAGGCCTCCGCCGCATCCTCGGCCTTGCCCACCTTGCCGACCTCGAGCAACAACTCGCATTGCTCGCGCCAGAGGCCCGGGCGCGGAGCGATGGCCAGGTCGGCCGTCAGCACGCGCAGCCGGTCGTCGTGCAGGAGCGCACGGCTGCGTTCAGCGAGGCGGGTCAGCTGGGCGTCACCGGGGTGCTCGTCCAGGCCCTCGGTGCAGACCCGCAGGACGTCCTGCGGGTTGCCGAGGACCACGTACTCGCGCGCGAGGGCGAAGTAGTTGGCCGCGGACGAGTCCATGCCCAGACGCCTCACGGCATCGCGCACGCGACGCTTGCTTGCAATTCGACCGAGGAAACTCACTTGGCCTTGGCTCCCTGCGCCTTCCAGTTGCGGATCGCGGCGATGTCCGCCTCGACCTGCTCCCGGTGTGTCCAGTTCTCGCTCGAGAGGAACAGCGCCTTCTCGAAGTCCTGAAGGGCGCGCGCGAAGTCGCCGCGCTCGGAGTACATGAGCGCGCGCATGCGCGCGGCGTCGGCCATCTCCGTTCGGCGTTGCTCCTCGGCCTCGGAGGCGCGGGTGCGCCGAGCCGCTTCGCGCTCGTAGGAGGCGATGCGCTCCGTCAGGCTGTCGCGCTCGGCCGTCGCGCTCAGGAACCCGGCCCAGAAACGATGCTCGGCGAGCAAGCGCTCGATGCCCTGCTTGCGTCGGTAGAGGCTGTCCGGGTCGCCGTCCTCGACCTTGACCAGCTCGCCGTAGTCGCGGTGGATGCGCACTTCGCGTCCGAGGACCGCGGTCAGGCACGCGCTGAGCAGCACGACCACGATCAGCAGGCGGTTGCGCTTGGTCTTGCGCTGCTGGCGATCGGCCTCCTGATAGCGCAGGTCGCGGATCATGCGCGCCACGTCGCGGCGCGTGCGATCGAGCAGCAAGATCTCCTGCAGCCACGGGATGGCCTGGCTGACCTTGCCCTCCTCGACCTCGCGCTCGGCGCGGCGCAGGTAACGCTCGACGAGCTCGTCGGTGTTGCCCGAGCGACGCAGGATGCCCGCCAGCTCGTGATCGATCGTGCGCTCGCCAGGCATGTGACCTCCCAGGAGCTCGAGGACCCCGCGCGCGCGGTCGATCTCGCCAGCGCGCTCGAGCAGCACCGCCAGGCGCCGGCCCTCGACGGCGAGGGAGATGCGGTGGCGCTCGAGGACGTCGGGATGGGCCAGGCCCAGCACGATCAGGGCCTCGAGCTGGCGCAGGTTGCCCGGATCCTCGCACAGGCTGTCGAGCAAGGCCCGCCCAAAGGCGTCGGCCGTGCGCTTGTCGAACTCCTCGGCCGCGCGCTGCAGATGCTGACCGAGGCCTTCCTGCGTCTGCCTGGACCCGCCCTCGACCTGGTCGGGAGCGCCGGTGAGCGCGGCGACGACGTCCTCGACGATCATCTGCGGATCAACGGGCGCGCCGGGCGGTTGCGATGCGGGTTCCTGCAAGGGAGTGTCAGCGAAGAGGGGGCGAAAGGCCGGGCCATCCCGGGAGATGCGTCAACCGTGCCTATCGAGCCTGGACAGGACCGGTCTTGAAGCTCGTTCCCCAAAGCAGCGCGGCGCGCCCC
>JAQBVH010000610.1 GCA_027623615.1 Planctomycetota bacterium
GATGCTGGCCGAGGTCGCGGAGGAGAGACAGGCCGGCTGTCTGGCGCGACTCGATCGGCTGGCCGGAGTCGAACGTCCAGGGACGGATGACGTGTTGAGCTCCTCGTGGTTCCTCTCATGCAACCGCCGTATGGCCTCGTCTCAGGGCCTCGAGGAGCTGCTCGAGAACATCGTCGAGATGGCCCTGCACATCACCGGCGCAGGTCGTGGGTTCCTGGTGCTGCTCGACGGCGAGCGCGTGCAGGCCCAGGTCTCGCTGGGGGAGTTCGACTTCGAGCTCGACCCGGAGCTCTCGTTCTCGACGACGGTCGTACGCGAGGCCGCGCGCCTTGGGCGCGGGTTGATCAGTACGGACGCGGCCAACGACGAGCGCTTCGAGGAGCAGCGCAGCGTGCGCGAGCTCGACCTGCACGCCGTCCTCTGCGTGCCGTTCGAGTGGGGCGAATCGGTGCACGGCGCGCTCTACGTCGACCACCAGGATGTTGGCAACACCTTCGACGAGCGCGACCTCGAGGCTGTCTCCGCCCTCGCGGACCAGGCGTCGATCGCGATCGGTACGCTGCGACGCCGTGAGGAGATCGAGGCCTTGAACGGCCGCCTGACGGACCGGGTCGAGCTGCAGGACCTCGAGCTCCGCCGAACGCGCGCGGAGCTGCGCCGTGAAGGGCGCACGCCGCCGGTCGGTGGGCTGATCGGAGATAGTGACGCGATCCGGAGCGTTCACGCGACGATCCAGCGTTTGGGTCCGACTGATCTACCGGTGCTGGTCACTGGACCTTCTGGTTCAGGCAAGGACCTGATCGCCCGGGCGCTGCATGCGCACTCCAATCGGGCGGACGGGCCCTTCTTGGTCGTGAACTCCGCGGCGTTGCCCGAGACCCTGATGGAGTCGGAGCTGTTCGGTCATCGGCGCGGGGCCTTTACCGGTGCGACCGAGGATCGCGATGGGCTGTTCCTCGACGCCACTGGCGGGACGTTCTTCCTGGACGAGATCGGCGACCTCCCCTTGGGATTGCAGGCCAAGTTGCTGCGGGTCCTCGAGAGCGGAGAGGTGCGTGCTGTCGGCTCGAGCCATGCGCGAACGACCGACGTGCGGGTGATCGCCGCAACCCACTACTCCTTGCCGGAGCTCGTCGAGCAGGGCAAGTTCCGGGCGGACCTGTTCTATCGCTTGAATGCGACGGACGTGACGGCGCCGTCTCTGACCGATCGCGTGGAAGACATCGCGATCTTGACCGCGCACTTCCTTGAGAAACTCGAGGCCAAACGTGGCCAGCGTGTGCGCTTCTCCTCGGCTGTGCTCGCGCAGCTAGCCCGTCGGCCCTGGCCTGGTGAGGTGCGAGAGCTTTCGAACGAGATCGCGCGCCTGTTCTTCCTCTCGGAGGGTGGCGAGGTCACCGACCCTGGCCTCGTGCGCGAGCCGTCGATGGTCAAGGGGGGTGATCCGATGCCCGCCTCGCTCTCCCTCATCGACGTGGAGCGCGCGGCGGTGCAGCGCGCCCTGCGCGTGGCGGGTGGCAAGCGCGCTCTGGCCGCCAAGCTGCTCGGGATCAGTCGCGCTGGCCTCTACACCAAGCTCAAGCGACTCGGGCTGGAGTCGGCCTGAAGAGCGCGCCGACTCCGTATCGCCGTCAGTTGGCGAGCAGGAAGCCCGTTCCCTCCGGGACCTCGAGCGGGACGACCTGGTTCCAAGCTCCGATGCGGACGAACTGCGCGGGTTGGTTCGCGGGATGCACGTTGAGCAGGACGTCGCCAAGGCCGGTGACCGCGAGCGAGCCTGTGACTTTAACCGAAGCAGAGAGCAGGGGCTCGGCCTCGCCCGGGATGAGCGTGGCGCGCCAGGGGATGCCAGTGAGGGGCGAGCCTTCCTCGACCTCGTCAATCGCCAGGAACGCGGCCTGGTTGCCGTTGGTCGCCACTGAGGTCAGCTCGACTTCCTCCGCGAACTCCGCCAGGGTCACGAACTGCTGCTCTCCCGGCAGGAACGGGCGCAGCATTTGGACTCGGGACTCGGTGAGGCCTTCCGCGGCGGGCTTGGTCACGGCCACCAGGTGCGACTGACCTGCGAACACGTCCACGCTGTCGTCGAGGGCAGCCTCGAGGATCTGGAGGTTCGGCCCGTGCCCGTACAGGGTGTCGCCGAGCTTGAAACAGGCGAAGACCTGGCTGTCTTGATCGGGGTCGGCCGGCCCGTCGAAGACGATGCGTTCCCCGCGCGGATCGAGCACGGTGTTCTCGACGACGAGTTGCCCGACCTCGACGAAGGGGGGCCAGGTCTGGCCGCTGGTGCGCGTCAGGTTGCGGGACTCCAGGGTTCCGTCCGCGAGTACCTCTGCTGCGTACATGTCGGCAGCGCCGATGACGTCGTTCTCCTGGACCGGGCTTAGGGTCACATCCCCAGCCAGGTAGGCGAGCGTGTTCCCACCGAAGAACCCGATGACGCCGACGTTGTCGATGTACGCGGGGAACTCGGGCTCCCGGGTGAGGTGGATCGCATTCTGGCCCGGCGCGGTCGACACGTGAATCTCGTGCTTGCCCTCGTCCGTGGTCTCGCGCCAAGCGATCGAGGTGCCATCCGCGCTGATCGCCAGGTAGGGGCCGAGAGGGTCCTCGAAGCCCGGAAGCGACCAGGCGCCAGCTGTCGGGGTGACGGTGACGGCCTGACCCTGCGCATCTACCCGCACGATGCGGCGCAAGTCCTCCTCTTCCTCGAGGAGCACGAGCGCGTGCTGTCCGCCCGTCGCGAGCAACAGATCGGGGAGCGCGGTTTCCTCCGGCGTGGCGCCGAGGTCGACCGGCGCGGCGGCGTCCACGGCGACGTGCACCTGGCCGTTCGCGAGGAACCACGAGGCGCCGCTGCCCGTGCGCAAGGAAAGGGAGTCCACCTGCAGGGCGGGCATCCCCTTGGTCAGCTTCTTCGCCGTGCCACGCTCCAGGTCGACGCGCCACACGTTGCCTCCGGTCGCCGAGGTCGAGGCGACCAGCGCGTACCGACCGTCGGGGGAGACGTGCATCCGCTGGAGCAGGTTCGCTGGGACCGAGAAGACGGTGCGTAAATCAATGCCATCGACGACCAGGAGTTCGCTGCGGCCAGCTCGCGTCACGTGCAGCAGCTGCGCGTTGCCGGGGAGGCGGATGCCCTCGTACGGCAGATCCTCACCTAGCGCCCGCGGTAGGTCCTCGCGCAGCCGCTCGAGCTCGGAGTACCCGACCAGTTCGATTCCTTGGAACTGCACGCCGACGAGCTGAAGCTCGGTGCTCCAGGTGCGGTGGTCGACGCCCCAAAGATCATGCGTTCCGCCGTTCTCGAGGGCGATGACATTGCCTTCGGGGCGCAGCTGCGGACCTTGTTGTCCGAAAGCCGGGACGAGCAAGGTGAGCGGGAGGATGAGGCGGGG
>JAQBVH010000611.1 GCA_027623615.1 Planctomycetota bacterium
GAGCCGGTCGAGCAGCTCACGGATCTGCGCCAGGTCCTTGGGGCTCGTGCGACGGCTCGAGAGCGCCTGCATCACGAGCTTGCCCGGCGAGCCATCGAAGAGCCGCTCGAGGAACTCACCGGTGAGCTGCTTCTTGGTCTGCTTCTCGGTCCGCGTGGACTTGTAGACCTGCGGCCGGACCGAGGCGTCGCGCAGGACCAGGCCCTTGTCGGCCATGATCTGCATCAGCTTCAGGACGGTCGTGTAGCCGATCTCGCGGGCCTGGCTGAGCTCCGTCAGCACCTCGCGCACCGTGGCCTGGCCACGCTGCCAGAGGACCTGGAGGATCTCGAGCTCGGCGTTGGTGGGTTGCTTGTGGGAGGGACGAGGCATGCAGGACACTCTAGCGCTGTTTGACGAAGAAGTTCGTCAGTTAGACGAAAACCTTCGTCATGGCGTCCCGGGAACTTGAGGGTCGCTTCCTAAGGCCCGCGCGGGCAACGGGTTCGGCACGCGCTGCCCCAGTTCGGGACGCCTCAGACCTCGGCCTTGAGCACCTTGCGCGCGACCTTGCCGCGGTCGTTCTTGGGCAGCTCGGCGCGCCACTCGAACCAGCGCGGGTACTTGTGGGGCGCGAGGCGTTGCTTCAGGTGGGCCTTGAGGGCGCCGGCCAGGGCCTCGCTGCCGTCGACCCCGGCGCTGGGAACGATGAAGGCGCACGGCTTGACCATGCCCGCCTCGTCCTGCTTGCCCACGACGCACACCTCGGCCACCGAGGGGTGCTCGAGCAGGGCGTGCTCGATCTCGAGCGGCGAGACCCAGATGCCCGAGACCTTGAGCAGGTCGTCGCCGCGCCCGACGTAGTAGAAGTAGCCGCCCGCGTCGCGCCGAAAGATGTCGGCGGTCGTGCACCACTCGCCCTGGAACGTCTCGTTCGAGCTCCGCTTGGCGCCCCAGTAGCAGAGCGCGGTCGAGCCGCCGCAGATGCGCAGGCGCCCCGACTCGCCCTCGGGCACGGGCTTGCCCTCGGGGTCGACGATCTCGGCCTCGTAGCCCGGCACGAGCCGACCGAGGCTCCCCGGCCGGACGTCGCCGGGGTAGTTCGAGATGTAGATGTGGAACATCTCGGCGGAGCCGATGCCGTCCAGGATCTCGACGCCGGTGCGCGCGAGCCACTCCTTGTAGAGGGACTCGGGCAGGGCCTCGCCCGCGGACAGGCACAGGCGCAGTGAGGACAGGTCCGCGCCCTCGCAGCGCTCGCTGCGCAGCATGTTGTTGATCAGGGTCGGCACCGAGGTCAGAAACGTCGGTCGATGCCGCTCGATGAGGTCGTAGAGCTCGTCCGCGGTCGAGCGTCCGGGGAAGAGCACGACCGTCGCCCCGACCCGGAAGGGGAACATCAGGTTCGTGCCCGTCGCGTACCCAAAGAAGAGCTTGGGCACGGACAGGCAGACGTCGTCCTCCCGGTAGCCCGCGCACTGCAGCGCGTAGGTCTCGGTCGAGTAGTAGAAGTCCCGGTGCACGTGCACGCAGGCCTTCGGCTCGCCGGTGCTGCCCGAGGTGAACAGCCAACCCGCCAGGTCATCCGGCGCAGTGGGCTCGAGCTCGGCCGCGGGGCTGTCCGGGTCGGCGGCGGCGAGCGCGTCCTCGTAGGACTCGAAGGGTCCCGCGTCCTCCCCGACAACGAGCACCTGGCGCAGGAACGGTGAGGCCTCGGCCGCCGCGCCGATCTCCGCGAGCACCTCGCTGGTGGTCACCAACGCGCGGGCCTTGGTGTAGCGCAGGTAGTAGCTGTAGTCCTTGGCCTTGAGCAGCGGGTTGACCATCGCGAAGACCCCGCCCGCGCGCAGCACGGCGAACCAGGTCTCGACGAAGGGCAGGCCGTCGGGCAGCACGAGCAGCACGCGCTCCTCGGCGCTCAGGCCGCCCGCGCGCAGGGTTGCGGTCAAGCGCAGCACGCGGGCGTGGATCGCGGCGTAGGTCGCCTGCTCGTCCCCGCAGATCACGGCGACCTTGCCACCGCGGCCCTGCTCGAGGTTGCGGTCGAGGTAGTAGGCGCAGAGGTTGAAGACCGGGGGCGGCTCGGGCACGACGCTCATGCCCAGAGGGTAGCCGCGCCCTCAGACTCCCACCACGTCCAGCGTGTAGTTGCTGCCCGCGACCTCGACGGTCACCGCCAGGTAGAACTTCTGGCTGGGGACCACGTTGAGCGTGCCCAGGACGGCGGTCCCGCCGACGTCATCGTCGTAGGTCGCGATCGTGTTCCCGTTCTCGTCGAGCACGTTGATCACGACCTCGGTGATGCCGCTGCTGGGCGTCATCGTGAAGAACATCGTGCAGGAGCCGATGTTCGGGTCCGCGGAGACGTTGCACTCGAAGATGTCGAAGTTCCCGCTCAGGCCCGCGCCGCTGATCTCCCAGGAAAGCCCCTCGCCCACGGGGCCCGGCAGCATGTTGGCCTGGGCTAGGATGTCGTTGGGTTCGACCTCGGTGAAGGGGGTCTCGTCGTCGTCGAGGATCGTCACCTGGTGCTGGGTGAACGTTCCGAGGCCAGCGTTCGCCGGCGTCACCAGAGTCACGGTGACCTGCTCGTCGAGCTCTCCGACGCCGTCCTCGAAGATCTGGAGGGTGACCAGCGTCGAGGTCGAACCGGCGGGGATCGTCACGGGCGGCGGAGTCGTCACCACGTAGTCCCCGAACTCGAAGGCCGTTCCATTCGTGAAGAAGTTGATGTCGACGTCTTCTTCGAGCACGTCGGACAGGACGATCTGCGCGCCGACCTGGGTCGTGTCCTCGACGGTCACGCTGCCGATGCTCACGAACGAGATCGTGGCGCTCGAGCCGCCTCCGCCACCGGAGCTGGAGTCCTTCGACGAGGGGGCGCACGCGGTGAGGGCGCCGAGGCCGAGAACCAGGAAAAGCGCGGGAGAGGGAGTCTGCATGGTGGGTCTTCCAGGACGGCCAGGTCCGTGGACCTCTACTCTGCCAGGCTGAGGCGGTAACCGCGGCGCAGCAGGTCCGATTCTCGGAACGGGGCGTGGGGCGCCCACGGGACAAATCTACGGGACCAGGAGTGTGGAGCCCGTCGTCCTGCGCCCTTCGAGCTCCGCTTGGGCGCGGCCCGCCTCGGCCAGGGGCAGCCGGGCTCCGATCGAGACCGGCAGCACGCCCTCAGCGACGAGGTGGAACACCGCCGCGGCGCCGGCGCGCAGGTCGGCGCTCGTCACGATGAAGTCACGCAGGTGCGGCCGGGTGAAGGTCAGGGAGCCGTGCTGCATCAGGAGCAACGGCTCGACCGCCGGCGCCGGACCCGAGGCGTTCCCGAAGCTGACGAAGCTGCCGCGGCGGCGCAGGGCGGCCAGCGTGCCCGCGAAGGTCGTGGCGCCGACCGAGTCGTAGGCGACGTGCACACCCTCCCC
>JAQBVH010000612.1 GCA_027623615.1 Planctomycetota bacterium
GGGCATCGAAAAGCCGAGCACGTACAGCGGGATGTACGAGAACCCTCGGGTGACAAGGATGTCGACGAGATGGAGCCGCGACCCGGCGAGCCAATCGACCGTGCGGATCGAGTGGTGGACAGAGTGGAAGCGCCACAGGAGACGATTGGAGTGAAAGGCGCGATGCGCGCCGTACTGGAAGAGATCGGCGGCCAGCATGGCGAGGGGTAGCGCGACGAGGAAGGGCAGGTCGGCCACCGTGGACTGGGTATTCGCCAGGCCGAGGCCGCCGAACGCCGTCTCCGCGGGAGCCTTGATCACCACCGCCGTGTACTGGACGAGCAGGTGCCCGATCGCGAAGTAGACGAGGTCGGTCTTCCACTCCAGGTGAAACTTCGTCTGCTCGCAGCGCTTGGGCAGAAAGAGCTCGATGGGGATGAAGATCGCCGACAGCACCAGACTGTCGACCAGGAGCCAGTCGAGGCTGATGGAGGCGATGCTCTGGTCGAAGTCGTGGATCTCGACCGTGTTGCCGCCGAGCAGGATTGCGAGCGCACTGATCAGAACGCCGGTGAGGCCCAGCTTCGATCTGCCGCCCAGCAGCAGGCTGGTGAGCGCGAAGCAGAAGGCGAGCACCAGACAGGCAAGGAGGACCCAGCGCAGTCGGTCCACCGGGTAGTGCACCCGGAACTCCGGTGTGGTGAGGTACTCCGGGAAGTGGAAGCAGATCACCGCGCCGAGCGAGATCACGGCCAGGAAGACCGACAGATACCCGCTGATCCGGCCCTCGCCGATGCGCAGCCTCTGGGGGTGCTCGCTCATCCTTTGAAGAAGCCGCAGCACCAGACGAGCGCACCGCCACTCCCCGGCCTGGGAGCCGCTTGCCAGAAGGCCAGCGCCAGTAGCGGCAGCATGATGAAGAAGTGCGACGTGTCCTGCTCGATGAAGCGATACCCCTCGATCCGTTCAGGATAGACGTGGTGATCGCGGCAGGGCCGGATGAGGATCCTGCCGACGACGGACGTGTCCTCCTTGAAGAAGGTGTCGCAGAACCAGTGCGCGGTTCCGGACAAGAGATCCGCGCACACGTATCCGAGAACGAGAGCAGGCAAGCGGAGCCAGGCGGGAGCGCCAGCGTCGAGAGCGCCCACCAGACGGACGAGCAGCGAGCTGGAGACGACGACGCCCGCGGTCTTGAACGCGGTGACCGCTGTTGAATGGTGCCCCCCCGCGGGCCGCGCGGGAGCTGAAGTTCGATCGAGGTCCTCCACGCCCCCACGGTGGACGGTTGGCCCGTGGGGTGCCAGACCTGGGTGCCTGGAATAGGCTCGCCGCTCGCAACACGCGCGCTCGCGCCCGGCCCGGGTCCGATCAGCGCGCGGCAGCGCCGAGGTTGGCTCGCGAGTCCAGCAGCATCAGAGAGCCACGCGAGTCGCCCGGCAAGTGGGCTGAGCTCAGGCAAGCTGCGCCGTCAAGCGCGCGCCGCGCGTTCCTGGAGATGAAACTTCGCGAGCAGGGCCGGGAAGATGAGCAACGCCCCATACATCATCCAGATAGGCACCCGGCTGTGCTCGGGCAGAAACTGCATGGCGCCGCGGAGGTGGACCGCCGCGACCGCGCCCAGCGCACAGAGCCCCTCGACGGCGATGAGCTTTTGGATCGAAGGGTACGGGCGCAGCTCCGCGCGACGCATCCACAGCTGGAGCCCGTAGAGGATCGAGACGGCGTAGCAGAGGAAGACCGCGCCCCCCGCGAGCGGGTCCTCACGCGCGATCAGGACGGCCACGATGAGGAGCCAACACGTCCCTCCGAGCAGGGCGCCGAACCAGCCGCCCTTGTTCCACTGGAAGGCGCCGAGTGGTTCCTTGGGTTCATGCATGGTTGGTGCGGCAGGGAGTGATCGCAGTACAGGGCGTGAACCCGTTCTACGTTCGTCGCGCGAATCCCGGAATGTGACCCGATTCCTGGCCAGGGGGCTACGCGCCGCCCGTGGCCGTAGGATGGGGCACGTACGGGAAAGCGGAACGCCGGCGAGTGCCGCGACCTGGCCCCCTGGAACGAGGACTGACCATGCGCATGTTCCCCATCACCCTCCTGCTCACCGCCGCCGGCTCCGCCGCGGCTCAGTCGATGTACATCGAGGGCTGTAACCTTGACTGCACCAGCGGCGCGGGTGGCCAGCAGGTCACCTGCGGCAGCTTCGAGGTGACGGTGAGCGGCGATCTGCGCGCGCGCTTCTCGAAGCCGGTCGACCTGGCCTCCGTCACCAGCTCGACCTTCCGCATCGTCGACGTCGCCAACGGGACCAGTCCCCAGGGCTCGTTCTTCGTCGAGCCCGCCGATGCGCAGGTGCTGGTGTTCCGTCCCGATGTGACCTTCGACGCGCTGGGCAACCCGGTCTTCGGGTTCGGGGACAACCGCACGTACCAGGTCATGCTCCCGGGCACGGCCCAGGGCGATCCTCTGCCGCACGTGCTGTCGATCGATGGCGACCCGAACGCGAGCCGCATGCTCTGCACGATCCTCACCAGCCTGGCATGGCCCGGCCCTGTGCAGGAGTTCTGCCCGCCCGCACCGTACTCCGCTGGCCCGGGGGCGCTGATGGGCTGGACCGGCGGCACCAGCGTCGCCACCGACGACCTGGTGCTCGAGGTCTCGGGCGCGGTGCCCGGGGAGTTCGGCATCTTCTTCCTCTCAGACGGGCAGACCGGGGTGCCCGCGGGCGACGGGTTGCGCTGCATCGGCGGCATGCTGCAGCGCCTACCTCCGGTGCTGACGATTGACATGTCGGGGCGGGCGAGCCGCGCCTTCGACCTGGCGAACCTCCCGCCCGGGGTGGGGGCGATCCTGCCGGGCAGCACCTGGACGACTCAGATGGCCTATCGTGACGGCGCCGCTGGTGGGGCGGGGTTCAACTGGTCGAGCGGGTTGATCCTGCTCTTCGTGCCCTGACCCGATCGCTCGACCGCGACCGCGATCGCCGCGAGGGCGGCGTTGGTGCACCTCAGCTCTGCGATCACCGCCATGGCGAATCGCGCGGAGCACGGATCGGATAGGGCATTCAGGATGTCGCTGCCGAAGGTGCCGCCCGCGGAGATCGGTCCGATGTCCTTGTCGTACCGCCCGAGGCAGGGCCCGCCGACGACGGAGAGGTCCCCCTCAGCGCAGGTCGACCGGCGCATGGTTCCGCGGCGGTCCCCGACGACCTGGGGCGCGGTCTACCGTAGAGGAGCCGAGGACAGGATCAGCTGGCTCGAGGGACTCGAGCTGGCGCCGGTGCTGACCGCGATTTGATCCCGGAAACGTCGTCCAGCTCTGCGGCGACTGGCGCGCGTTCCCCGCTGATGTCCACCGCGTTCCCGCACGGGTCTTCGGCGGATCCTCGCCGGCAACCAGCTTGTGGACGAGGGCGCCG
>JAQBVH010000613.1 GCA_027623615.1 Planctomycetota bacterium
CCCTCGAGGGCGTGCCCCAGGTCGCGTCGCCGCTGCAGCTCCAGCTCGAGTCCATCCGCGACCCGCTGAGCTTGTTCCGCACCCAGCACGGCGAGGTAGCGTGTCCACTCGAACGGCATCGCCGACGAGCCGGTGAAGGCCACGCGTTCGGCACCCAGCCTCAACTGCGCGTTGGCCTCGCCTGGCGCGAGCCGCGCGCCGGCCGCGTAGATCACGGCCTGGAAGCGGGTGTTCTCGTTGTTCGTCGAGAACACGTGGGCCCCGAGGACGCGCTGGGTCTCGCCGTCGACCTCGAACGTGACGATGTCCTGGGCGGAGGCGTCTCGGGCGGAGACGACTCGAGAGGTGAGCGCGGCGCAGAGGAGGAGGACGGGGACCGAGATCATGGGGCTCCTTGGGGCGCGGGTGTCCCCCTCAACGTACGCGCTTGCGCGGATCTTGGCGGGATCCCGCAACCCCCTCGGGCCTGGTGCGGTCCCCGCGGGCGGAGGTGAGCCATGTCCTGGTTGCGGGTACTGTTGATCGTGTTCGGTGGGGTGGCGTTGGGGCAGGGACGGGAGGCCGCCCAGGCCCTCGACGAGGCCCGGGACCAGCTGCGCAGCAGCTATCCGGACGCCCGGGCACGGGCGGTGCGCAAGCTGGCGCAGCTCGGGGCCTGGAAGGAGGTGCGCGAAGCCCTCGAGGATCGCGACGCCCAGGTCGCGGACGCAGCCCAGCTCGCGATGGCGGAGGTGACCGACCCCGAGGTCCTGCGCGACTGGCTCGGACGCGCGGGCCTGCGTGACCGGGACCCGTGGGTACGCCTGCGCATCGTTCAGGTGCTCGGCGCCGTCGCTCTGCGGGTGCCGGCGCGGGATCTGGTCGGCGCAATCGACCCACGCGACCAGCGCGTGACCCGCGCCGTGTGCGCCAGCCTCGAGGCGCTGGGACGGCGCGGCAACCTGGAGGGAATCGATGGGCGCGTGCTCGAAGCCCTCGAGGGAGTGTGGCAGCGCGGCCGCGACGAGGCGGCGCGGGCGGATGCTCTCGCGGCCCTGATGGGGCTCGGATCCAGCGACGGTTGGAGGTTGATCGAGGCCTCGTACGGCGAGCAGGAGGCCCTTGTGCGCGCTGCGGCCGTGCGGCTCGACGGGGGACCGGGTTGGCGCGGTCGCCTCGAGCGCGTCGCAGCAGACACGGACCCGCGCGTGCGACTCGCTTGCCTCGAGCGCCTCCGCGACGAGCCGACGCGCTTCAGCGTCGAGCTGCTCGTGGACCGGCTCGAGCAAGAGCCGCGGCTGCGGCTGCGGCTCGCCATCGTCGCGCAGCTCTGTGCGCTCTCCGGGCTGAAGCACCGTGACGATCCGCGTCCCTGGCGACGCTGGCTCCAGGCGCTCCCCGCGGATTGGACGCCCGAGGAGGTCGCGGCCGAGGAGGAGGACGACGGGCCGCGCACGGACGCGGGCCTCGGCGCCTGGCCGCTGCCCAGTGACCGCATCGCGATCCTCGTCGACCTGTCGGGCTCCCTGTGGGTGGAGCGCAAGGACGGCACCTCGCGCAAGACGCTACTCGATGACGAGCTGCGTGCGCTGCTCGAGCGCTTGCCTCGCGACGCGGCGTTCAACCTCGTGCCCTACGCCACGACCCCCGACCCGTGGAGGCCCGCGCTGGTGCCCGCCGAGCCGCGCCACGTGCGGGCGGCCCTCGCCGAGTTCGAGGGTAGCCGGCTGACCGGCAAGGGCAACGTCTGGGACGCGCTGCTCGTCGTCCTCGCCGACCCCGCGGTCGACACGGTGTTGATCGTCACCGACGGCGCGCCGACCGGCGGGCACCGTTGGGACCTCGATCTGATGGCGGAGCTGATCGAGCGGGAGCGGCGCTGGAGCGGCGTGGCGATCTCGTCGGTGCTCGTCGATTCCTCGAAGCAGCTCCAGAAGCGCTGGGCGACGATCGCCGAGCGCACAGGTGGCACCTCGATCGCGGTCGCCTTCGAGCCGGCGGGCCCTATTGGAAGGTGACCGAGACCGCGTCCGTCAGGTTCGAGGTCAGCCCCGGGTTCGCGTCGCGGTACCAGGCCTGGAAGTTCCAGGTCTCGCCCGGCTGGACGGCGTGGGGCGGGTTGAAGGGCAGGGCGTCGATGTCGATCGGTTCGATCAGCACTCCGCTGTCCGGGCTGATCCGGACCTGGGCGCTGAAGCGAGCGAAGGTGCCAACCAAGCAGAGGTTGCCCTGTCCGTCGCCAACGCCGCCGACGAAGCCCTGGGTGTCGCCGACGAGCCAGAGGGTCGGCCGGACGGCGGGGAGTCCGGTGGCGCGCAGGATGAGGTCGGCATCCTCGACCTCATCACTACCGTGTGCGCTGAGGGAGGCGCAGCCGCCGGTGGAGTTCTGGTTGGCGGGGCCGCAGTAGGGCTGGCCGACGAGGGGGCGCGCGCTGACGACGTGGACGACGCCCTCCTCCCGGTAGGGGAGCGCGATCACGAGGTCGTCGAAGCCGTCTCCGTCGAGGTCGTTCAGGGCGGCGAGGGAGAAGCCGTAGGCGGCGAGTCCTCCGGACTGCCAGCGCAGGAGGGCCTCGCCACCCTGGACAGAGTAGATGCGCACCTCGCCGCCACCCCAGCTCGGGTCCCCGATCGCCAGCTCACCGATCCCGTCGCCATCGAGGTCGCCGATCTGAGCGACCACGGTGCCGAAGCTCCCGTTGTTGAGTGGGTCGCGCTCCCAGAGCAGCGCGCCGCTTGCACCCGAGCGCAACTGAGCCCGGCCACCAGTGCCCGACCCGGGTGCGCCCAACAGGAAGTCCGGCGCGCCGTCACGGTCGATGTCCTCCGTCCTCGCGAGGCTCCAGCCGAGGTGGCCGAAGTCCTCCTGACCGACCACCTCGTAGATGCGGTCGCCGGTCGCGCCGCTGAAGACGTCCACGATGCCGCGCTGGATGTGCCCGTGGAAGGGGGTGGCGACGGCCAGGTCCGGGATGCCGTCCCCGTCGACGTCGCCCAGGTTCTCGAGCTAGAGGCCGAAGCCGTTCCAGTGGGGGGCGCTGAGTTCGCGGAGCACCGAGCCGTCGAATCCGGAGTAGGTGCGAACGTAGGTGTCGACCTGTCCGTACCCCTCCTCCGTCACGACCACGTCGTCGTATCCGTCCAGGTTCACGTCTCCCGCGCCCGCGACGGCCCAACCCTGGGTGCCATTGAGGTTCCCCGCGGCGGGCCACTCGTAGAGGGCGGCGCCCGTCTTGCCGGAGAAGACCCAGGCCGTCCCGAGTCGCCCGGGCAGGTAGCGCTGGTCGGCCGGCGCACCGACCACCAGATCGGGGGTGCCGTCCCCGTCGACGTCGCCCGCGGCGTCCAGGGTGGTCCCGAGTCCGTCCTCGCCGGGGCCACCCTTGAGCGTGAACAGCTTCGCGCCGCTGG
>JAQBVH010000614.1 GCA_027623615.1 Planctomycetota bacterium
TCCCAGGTCATCGCGCGGCGCCAGCCCTCGAGCCGCACGACCTCGAGCTCGCAGTCCACGCCGAAGCCGCGCTTCCAGAGGTTGGCCAGCTCCCCGCTCGTCATGCCGTGTACGACCGGGATCGGTCGATAGGAGATGAAGGACAGGCGGTCCAGGTCGGCCGCGGGGCCATCCACGAGCACGCCACCGAGGGGGTTGGGCCGGTCGAGAACGACGACCCGGATGCCCCGCGCGGCCGCCTCCTCCATCGCGTAGCCCAGGGTCGTGGCGTAGGTGTAGAAGCGCACGCCGGCCAGCTGGATGTCGAAGACGAGGGTGTCGATGCCCGCGAGCATCGCGGCGGTCGGCCGTCGCGTCTCGCCGTAGAGGCTGTGCACGGGCAGACCGGTCGCATCGTCGATGCCACCCACGACCTTGCCCTCCAGCTCGGCCCGGTAGCCGTGCTCGGGGGTGAAGATCGCCACCAGGTCGACCTCGGGCGCGGAGTGCAGCACGTCGATCGTGCTGCGTCCGTCGCGGGTGCGGCCGGAGTGGTTCGTGATCACGCCGACCCGCTGGCCGGCCAGGCGCACGCAGCGCTCCTCCACCAGCACGTCGATCCCGGCCCGCACGCCGCTGAGCTTGTTCGCGTGGCGCACGGCGCGCCCGACGGCGGTCGCAACCTGACGCCGCAGGGCGACGCACTGGCCCTCACCGGAGGGGTGCACGCGGTTGGTGAGCAGGATCACGAAGGTGCGCGTCTGGGGGTCGATCCAGAAGGAGGTCCCGGTGAAGCCCGTGTGCCCGAAGCTCGTGCCGCGCGGGAAGACATCGCCGCGGGCCGAGGAGTAGTCCGTGTCGACGTCGAGGCCGAGAGCGCGCCCTCCGCTGCCATCCGGCAACCAGCTCGGGCGCGTCATCTGCGCGAGGGTCCCGGGCGCGAGGACCGTGGCGCCGCCCACGAACATCCGGCACCAGCGCGCCAGGTCGTCCGCCGTCGAGAACAGGCCCGCGTGCCCGGCCACGCCGTCGAGGGCACGCGCGCGCGGGTCGTGCACGACGCCCTGCAGGAACTCGTCACCACCTGCGCGCTCCGTCGGCGCGCAGCGGGCTGGGTCCGCCGCGTAGGCCGTGTCCCTCATCCCGAGGGGGGCCGCGATCTCCTGCTCGAAGAAGACGTCGATCGGGCGCCCGTCTACGGCGCGCACGAGCTCGGCGAGGGTCAGGTAGCCGACGTCGGTGTAGACGAAGCGCTCGCCTACCGGATGGACCGGCTCCAGATCCCAGATCGACTGCCAGGCGTGGTCGCTGCCGTGCAGGTAGTCGTCGAGGGGATTGTCGGGGATCAAGCCGCCACGGTGCAGGAGCAGCTGGCGGACGGTGATCGCCTGCTTGCCGCCGCCGGCGAACTCGGGCAGGTAGCGCGCGACCGGGGCGTCGAGGTCGACGGCGCCCCGCTCGACGAGCAGCATCACGGCCGTCGCGGTCGCGACTGGCTTGGTCAGGGACGCCAGGTCGAAGACCGTGTCGGCGGCCATCGGCCTGCGCTCGGGGAGCAGGGCACGGCAGCCGAACGCCCGGCGGGTGATGACGCGGTCACCCTGGCCGACGAAGAGGACCGCGCCAGGGATCTCCTGGCGGGCGATCGCGGCCTCGATCGCGGCGTAGGCCCCGGCCAGCTCCTCGAAGCGGACTTCGTCCTCGACGGGCTGACTGACGGCGCAGGCGGTGAGGATCAGGAGGGAGAGCAGCCGCGACATAGCGCCGAATCCTACACTCGCAGGCGATGCGCTTCCTCCTTGCCTGCCTGTCCCTCGTGCTCGCGGCCCGAGCGGCGGCGGACGACCGCCCGAACGTCCTGTTCTGCATCGCCGACGACTGGGGTTGGCCACACTCGAGCGCGTACGGGGACGCCGTCTGCGCCACGCCGACCTTCGAGCGCCTCGCGGCGGAGGGCGTGCTGTTCGAGGCGGCCTTCGTCTCGTCGCCCTCGTGCACCCCCTCGCGCAACGCGCTCCTGACCGGCCAGCACTTCTTCCGGTTGGGCGAGGGCGCGAACCTGTGGAGCACCCTCGCGCCCGAGCACCGCACCTTCATGGAGCTCCTCGCCGGCGCTGGTTACCACACGGGCCACTGGCGCAAGGCCTGGGGACCGGGCAGCTGGAAGGCGTCGGGTCGGACCACCGCGCCGGCAGGCGAGCCCTTCGACGGGCTCTCCGCGTTCCTCGAGGCGCGGCCCGAGGGCGCGCCCTTCTGCTTCTGGCTCGGCGCCCACGATCCGCACCGGGGCTACGAGCTGGGTTCGGGAGAGGAGTCGGGCCTGGACCTCGCCGCGATCGAGCTGCCGCCGCCCTACCCCGAGTCGGACGTGATCCGCGGGGACATCGCCGACTACTACTACGAGGTGCAGCGCTTCGACCGGGACGTGGGCGCGGCGCTGGTGCTGCTCGCCGAGCGCGGCGAGCTGGACGACACGGTGGTGATCATGACGGGCGACCACGGCTTCCCGTTCCCGCGCGGCAAGACGAACCTCTACGACCTGGGCAGCCGCGTGCCGCTGGCGCTGCGTTACGGCGCAAGCGTCGAGGCGGGGCAGGTCGTGAAGGACCTCGTGTCGCTCGTGGACGTGGCGCCGACCCTCTTGCAGCTCGCGGGGGTGCCCCAGCCCGAGGCGATGACCGGCCGCAGCTGGGTGCCGCTGGTCACGGGCGAGGGCGGCTCGGGCGGCGAGCGTGGCTCGGTCGTGCTGGGTCGCGAGCGACACACGGTGGCGCAGCGGGACCATGGCGGTGGCTATCCGATGCGTGGCCTGCGCACGCAGGATTGGCTGTACATCCGCAACCTGCGGCCCGACGACTGGCCGGCGGGTTGGGAGGCGCCGGGTTCACGCCCCTTCCGTGACATCGACAACGGTCCGACGAAGACCTGGCTGATGGAGCACCGCGAGGCGCACCCCGAGGCGTTCGAGCTCTGCTTCGGCAAGCGCCCGGCGGAGGAGCTGTATCACCTCGCGAGCGACCCGTTCCAGCTGAAGAACCTGGCGGGAGTGGAGCACGCGGAGGTACGCGCGCGCCTCGCGGCCGAGTTGGAGGCTGAATTGCGGTGGCTGAAGGACCCGCGCGTGACCGGTGATGGCGAAGGGTTCGATCTCTGGCCGTACCGGGGTGGCCGCTAGCCGCTGCGCACCTGCGTCAGCGACTGAACGGCGCTGGGTTTCGGGAGATGTCGCCCAAGGTCGCCAAGGGTGACGGCGGACCCAGGGGGGAGAGACGGCGCGGGCGGGTGAGCGGTCCGGCGAGGCCGACGCTCCGGGTGGAGCGGACCTTAGAGAGGGAAGACAAGAGGAGCGAACGGCTTCGACGATATGGGACGCGCAGGCGAGGTGGGACGATGCCTCTGCTGGTCTGCTCGTG